>JBEWPY010000150.1:0-1965 GCA_047689495.1 Candidatus Sulfurovum profundilacunae
CCGGGTTCAAACCTATGTTGGCGCACCCGGAGAGATACCGTTATATCAAAGACCCCAAAAGAGAATATAAAGCGATGAAAGAGAAAGGGGTCTATTTTCAAGTCAATTTAAACTCATTTGCGGGACATTACGGAAAAGAAGCAAAGAAAAAAGCTGATTTCCTGAATGAAGTCGGGATGATAGATTTTTTGGGCTCAGACATACACCGATTGAAGCAGGTAGAGATACTGGGTGATGTAGTGAGAAGTGAAACGCTACGTTCAATCTTCAGAAATAACATTATTCTCAATGAAACCTTATAGATGAATATAAGCTTTTACAAAGAGAGATAGGTGTACCATTTAATCAATGAAAACAGGGGGATATAAATGTCAAAAAAAGTAATTATTACCATAATGGGGTTACTATTATTTATCAACGGATGTTCTGAAAGTTCAAACTATAAGCTTATGCAGACGAAAGATGCAGAAAGCAAAAAACCGACTAAAGTGACAAGCCAGAGCATAGAGTATCGTATACTTCCTCAGGACAGATTGAATATTATCCTCTATAAGAACCCTGAACAGAGTGCTGCGGTAGCGATGCAGGACCTGGGTCAAAATATGAACTCAGAAGGAGTTTTGGTCAACGCTTCCGGGTATATCGCGATGCCGTTGATCGGTAAGATCAAGGTGGCCGGCCTTACCCAGACACAGGCTGCTGACAGTATCACCTCTGCTTATAAAAAGTACCTGAGAACACCTTCTGTATACCTTGAAGTGATGAACAAGAGGATCTATGTCCTGGGAGAGGTAAAAAAACCCGGTGTCGTAAAGTTGGACAAAGAGAAGATGACACTCTTTGAAGCACTTGCATTTGCAGGAGATCTGGAAGATTCAGCTGTCAGAGATAATATCATTATCGTCTCAAATGATCCACGTAAAGGGTTGGTGATGAGAAGTGTGGATCTCACAGACTTTGATACAATGAACTATGCAGAATTGATGCTCAGACCCAACGATATCGTCTATGTGCAGCCTGATGGGTGGAAAGAGTTCCGGGTCGCTTCTACTAACCTGACTGCACCGTTTGAAACAATTTCGAAAATCGCATCACCATTTGTAACGATCAAATACCTCAGAGACTAGTTACAAATGTATTATGCCTTTATAGGGGTATTTCTACTCTCCCTTGTCTTAATAAAAATTGTTAGATTCAATGCACCACACTGGGGTCTGATGGATATACCCAACGGCCGCAGTGCACATACTAACCATACCCCAAGAGGTGCGGGGATCGGTTTCTACTTCGCTGTCGCGATGATACTCCCGCCATTTTATTATGAGTTATTGGCAGGGCATTGGCAGATACTTCTGGCAGTTTTTCTGGTTTTCTTTGTGGGGATACTGGATGATCATCGAGATACTTCACCGAAAACCAAATTTCTTATATTGGCGCTCTCTACAGTGATCATCTATTTGGATGGTATCTATATTGATGATGTGGGAATCTATTTTGGTATCCCTGTCTCACTGGGTTGGCTGGCACTACCGTTTACGATCTTTGCCGTAATGGGCTTTACCAATGCCCTGAACCTGATCGACGGCTTGGATGGTTTGGCAGGTTCTCTCACTGTTGTGATACTGAGTGCATTTTTTTATATCGGTATCCTCCATCATGATCTTTTTCTAATGATATTTTCTGGTGCTTTTATCGCCGGCCTTTTTGCTTTTTTGGTCTACAACTGGAATCCGGCATCGATCTTTATGGGGGATAGCGGTTCGTTGACGCTTGGGTTTATAATCTCGATAATGGCAATTAAATCACTATCCTATATTCCTGCAGTGGCAGTACTTTTTATCGCTGCAGTACCTCTTCTGGATACCTTTATTGTCATGATACGCAGAAAGAGAAATGGAAGATCTTTGTTTAGTGCGGACAAATGCCATATGCATCATCTTCTGCAGCGTTTTTTTGGAAACTCTA
>JBEWPY010000001.1:0-46114 GCA_047689495.1 Candidatus Sulfurovum profundilacunae
CATTATAACATTTTTTAGCATAATTATTTGACTGTTTAGTTAGTGGTTTAATAATTAATAACACTGCCGTCTTTATCCCGTACGGTAGAGAGACTTAACCAAATGGGAAGCTTTTCCCCATTATGTTTTGAAATAGATATCTTTCCTGTCCATACATCTTTTTTATCGATAATACTCCAGACTCTTTGATAAAATCCTGTATCATTCTCTTCGGTTACAAACATATCCAGGGAACTGTTTTTCAGCTTCTCTTTTTGAAAGCCGGTCATTGTTTTAAACGCCCGGTTTGCCGTTTTGATTTTTTTATTTTCATCCAGGATCAGGATTCCCTCCTGCGTATTTTCAAAAACCGTTGAAGACTGTTTGAGTTTGTTCTGATATTCGATATAATCGGTAATATCAAGCTTGATTGCAAGGTATTGAACCACTTTACCGTTAATGATAATCGGCGAAATGGATGCTTTCTCGTAGAAAAGAGATCCGTCTTTTTTCTTGTTGATCAGCTCGCCCTGCCACTTTTCACCTTTTTCAAGCGTACTGTTCATCTCTTCATAAAATCCTTCGCTCATCAGGCCGGATTTGAGGATACTGGGCTGAGCGCCGATCACTTCGCTTTTTTTATAGCCCGTATGCTGTTCAAAGGCATCATTGACATAGATGATATTTCTGTCCTTGTCCGTGATAAGGACAGTGTTATCGCTGTTTTCTATCGCATAACGGAATGCCAGCAGCTCCCGTGTCGCTTTAATCACTTTTCGGTAATTTAAAATCAGCAAAACCAGAACAAAAAAGGCCAAACCGAAAAAGATAAGGGCAACCATTTTCTGCTTATAGATATCCGCATGGTGTTCTTTTTCGAGTCTGGTTTCTATCCTCTGCAGCGCTTCATGAAAACCGATCTGACGGTTTTCATCCAGATAGCCCTTCATCGTATCAAAATCTTTTAAAAACACCTTGACCTGTCTCAGGAAATAGTCACACTTGCTCCTCTCGGCTACCAGGGGCCGGAGCATATCGATATTCTCCTGCAATACTTCCCTGTTGATCGGAATATCCATGATCAACTGTGTAATCTGAAAAAATATCTCATCGGCAGCCTCTCTCTTCTCTCCTTTGATATCAGTATTTTTAATAGACCTGCGCAGATCGTAAATATAGTGTACGGCATTGGTCATTCGGGAATTCAGTGATTTAAAGTTTTCTACCAGACGTTTTTTCTGTGCATAAAGGGAGTTCAGCCCCTGATGATAGCTCCGATAATCTTCCTGCATTAAGCAGGTATCAAAAAGCGTATCAAGCCTGTCTATTGTATTTTTTATCGTATCAAAATCCAGGTATTGGTACTTTTGCAAAAAGAAGTTATCCAGCTTCTGGTCCAGTAAAATAACCTCTTTGATATTGTCCCCGTAGACAGTATGCTCTTCAAATTTTTCATCTATCTTTTGCAGATAGGCCAAAAGGCCGGACAAAATAACAGTAAAGATAACAAACAGTATGACTAAACCGTTCATACTGTTAAAATTTTTGAATACCCCTCTCATTTGACTACCTTGCTATATCCGGTATCTCTCCGGTGAGCGATTCCAAAAATTCAACGATCGCCCAAACCTCTTCACTCTCCATAGACCTTCCAAGCTGATAATGTATCATTCTGTATACGGCCTCTTCCAGTGTCTCCGTAGATCCATCATGCATATACGGTGCTGTCAATGCGATATTCCTGAGAGTAGGAACTTTAAAGACAAACTTGTCCTCTTCCTTTTTGGTGACATTATAACGCCCCAGATGCGTGGAGTTGCTCTCTTGATAGATAGCAAATTTGTTATAGAGGTTTGCCCCTGCAAGCACCCCGTTATGACAAAGTATACAGCCTTTGGACCTGAAAAGACGGTATCCTGTTTTTGCCTCGTTCGTGAGGGCATTTTCATCACCCCTTAAATAGCGGTCAAAAGGGGCATCAGGGGTGATCAATGCTTTTTCAAACTCTGCGATGGCATCGACAAGGTTACCGGAAGTGATACCGTCCGGATAGATCTTAGCGAACATATCACGGTACTCCCTCTCTTTTTTCAACCGCTCAACGGCACCTTTCACAGTGTGGGCCATCCCTCCGGAACCCTCAATCGCGCCAAGCACCTGTTCTTCTAGGTTTTTGGCACGTCCGTCCCAGAAGAGCCTGAAGTTGTAAAATGCGTTAAACACCGTAGGGGTATTGATCTTTCCCTCTTCTCCCCTGATCCCTATAGAGTGATTCAAACCGTCATCACCGCCGCTGTCAAGCTGATGGCAGTTTGCACATGCAACCGTTTCATCTTTTGAAAGGAGGGGATCATGAAAGAGTTTTTTGCCAAGCAGCGCTTTTGCTCTGTCATAGACAATACTCTTCGGTATCGGTTTGATCGGTTCTTCCCCTCTCATAAAACTGATAACAAATAGAGAGAAAATCATAACCTTCAATCCTGTCTGCAACATTTTCACCCCCTCTCTTCTGTTTTATCCTCGCTTAGTATATCATAACTCGATACAGGTACCGATACCGGAGCTTGTGAGTATTTCAAGGAGCAGAGAGTGTTCCACGCGTCCGTCGATAATATGGGCTTTTTTCACTCCTCCGCGCAGCGCTTCGATACAGGCATCGACTTTCGGTACCATGCCTCCCTGGATCGTTCCGTCAGCTTTCAGCGCTTCCGTCTGATGTATATCAAGATTTGTGATGAGACTCATCTCTTTATCAAGTACGCCGGGGGTATCTGTAAGGAAAAGAACTTTTCTTGCTTTCATCGCCACGGCGATCTTGCTGGCGGCCAGGTCCGCATTGATATTGAATCCCGGATGCCCGACCGTACCGCTGCCGGCGATCGGTGCGATCACCGGTACTGCCCCGTCATCAATGATATTGTTCACGATCTCGGGGTTGATGTGTTCTATCCTGCCTGTATAACCGAAATTCTCAAAGTCTTTCGGGATACCTTTCAGGAATCCTCCGTCCTTCCCTGAGATACCGATCGCTTTGGTCCCGTGATTGTCCAGCAGTGAGACGATCTCCTT
The DNA here is from genome assembly GCA_047689495.1 of Candidatus Sulfurovum profundilacunae. GTDB lineage: Bacteria > Campylobacterota > Campylobacteria > Campylobacterales > Sulfurovaceae > Sulfurovum > Sulfurovum profundilacunae. Next base: position 3,049 of record JBEWPY010000001.1, read on the forward strand.
GTTGATCTCGCCGCTGAGTACCATCTCTGCCACTCTCATCACCTCTTTGGTCGTCACACGCTGTCCATCCACAAATTTCGTATCCACACCCAGATCAGAAAGCAGGTTTGTGATGCTTTTCCCGCCTCCATGTACGATAATAGGTTTCATCCCAACAAGATGCAACAGGACGATATCGCGTGCAAACTGTTCTTTCAGCTCGGGAGTCGTTTGGGCGGAGCCTCCGTACTTGATCACGATCTTTTCATTGGCGAAACGCTTGATATACGGCAGCGCTTCATGCAGTGTTTTGACAACTTGCAGAGTATCTCTCATGGTTTAAAATCCTTTTTGAACAAGCCCGAAAAGGATGTTTCATCAGCAACCTCATGCAGTTACTTATGTTCTCAGAGAGCTGTCTCCCGATTACTGTGATCACTTATTTTTCAGACTTGGATTGAATATATGCTTGAATTTTCCCAATTATACCATCTTCTATGTTTAGTTTAAGCTTCAGCTCAGAAATAGGAAGCGTGAAGCCTTCCATCTTGACTCTGTCTTTGGAGGTACAGAGTATCGAATCGGCTCCGTATTCGGCAAATATCTTCCCGACCTTCGCTTCATCAAAATACTCATGGTCGGGCAGATAGATCTTCCGGACCACGCCTTCGGGAAGATAGGGGTCAAGCCTTTGGGGATTCGAGATCGCAGTAATCAGAAGCATTTTAGGTTTGATATTTTTTACCTCTACCTCTCTGCTGAAATCTCTCCCCTCTTTGGCAACGATATCCGCATACTTTTCGGTGAACCAAAACTCCCTGAATGGACCCGAAGGAAAAGGCAGGTAGTTTTTGATCGAGGCGGGCTCCAAAATGATCTCAAACTTCTCTATCTCCACACGGTTAAACCCGTCATCAAGGATGATCAGCCTTGCACCGTTTTCCCTGGCCAGTTCTATGGCACGGTGTCTATCCTCACTAACGATCACGGAAGCATTGGGCAGAGAGCGTGCCATCAGCATCGGTTCATCCCCGCTCTTTTGAACATCCGTAAGTATCTTTCCGTTACGGCTGACTTCTACCAAGCCGCTGCTCTTTCTGCCGTAACCCCGCGAGATAACGGCAACACCGTCATACTCTAACGCCAGTGCGATCGTAAAAGGGGTTTTGCCGCTTCCTCCGATAACAAGGTTCCCCACGCTGATCATCGGAATACCGTATGATTTTTTCGCAGTGAATCTTCTCCTTAGATACATCAATACACCATAGATCATACTAAGCGGAAGGAGCAGCACGATCAGCGGATAGTGATACCACTTCGGCGCAAAATACATCGCTTCAATAAAGACACTCAACTGCACGTTTTGGCTCCAAGCTTCTTGATCTCATTGCAGGTAAATCCCGCCTCTTTCCTCGCATCAACATTGATATGCGGACGATGCTTCTCCAGCAGCCTGTAACGCTCCAGTATCTCAAAGTAGACTGACTCGTCCACTCCTTCCTTTTCGCAAAGGTATTTAAACCATCTGTCCCCTTTATGGACATGGTCGATCTCTTCCTCCAAGATGATCTTCAGTGCCTTGATCAGCTTGGAAACAAGAGGGTTTTTTCTTTTATTATCCAGCTTTTTGATGATCTGGGGATTCACATCCAATCCGCCAGCCTCATAATATCTGGGCACGATCGCCATACGGTCCAGCACGGAGTGTGCCGTGTGTGCCGCTGCATCAAAGAGACCGCTGTGTACCGGAAAGTCGCCATACTTGTATCCGAGCTCCATAAGCAGTGCAAGCAGCATCCTGTAGTGTCGTATTTCATCCTCAGCCACTGCCAGCCAGTCCAGTTTATACTCCAGCGGCATCTGCGGAAAGCGGTAGACCGCATCCAGGGCAAGATCGATCGCCGAGTATTCAATATGCACGATCGCATGCACCAGTGTCGCCAAGCCTTCGGGGGTATCAAACTCCTTGCGTGCAGGCAGTTTAGAGGGGCTTACCATGCGACACTTCGATGCATAGGAGGGTTTACCGAACACTGCAGGGGTAAAACCCTCCGGAGAACTAACCAAGTTTTGGTTACAATACTCCAGAGAGTGCGCAACAAGCTGCGATTTACGTCCGATATCATCGCTGCGTATCGCTGTTTCTAAAATGGTATAAAAATTATCATTGTGTCTATTCATCAGGAGAATTATAACATGCAAATCAAAATGCAACCCATGGGCCCTTACCAAACCAATTGCTATATCGTCACGGTGGAAGGAAAAAATATGATCATCGATCCGGGAGTAGATGCGACCCGGTGGGTACTGAACAATGTCACAAACCCTGTAGCGATCCTCAACACGCACGGACACTTTGACCATGTCTGGAGCAATGCCGAACTCAAGGAGAATCTCAATATCCCGATTTACTGTCCGCAAAGGGATGCCTTCATGCTTGAAAACGACCCTTTCTCCCAGGGTACACCTCCAAGCCATCCCGATGTCCTTATCGTCGGGGATGAAGAAATTGAGATCGAAGGGATCAGGGTCAAATTCCGACACTTTCCCGGCCATACCCCCGGATGTTCTATCATCGAGATAGGTGATGTCTGGTTCAGCGGAGATTTTCTCTTTGAGCAGAGTATCGGAAGATGGGATTTCCCCAACTCAAGCGGAGAAGAGATGATCCAAAGCCTGCAAAAAGCCATGGGAATCAAGAAGAACTTTACACTCTATCCCGGGCATGGCGTAGAGACAACACTCAAAGCAGAACAAAACGTCATCCCCTTCTGGATCGAACAGGTGAGGAGGACAATATAAACGTGAATAGTTTCACGTTTAGTCCGACGGAACCGGAATGGTCGTAGCATAGCGTAGCCATGGAGGCCAGCGCAATATGATCGTAAACTGCTTTACGATCAGTACGTCGAAACCAGAGCGGTGGAGCAAAGCGACCCGCGGAGGAAAAAGGACAATATAAACGTGAAGAGTAAAAGCCCACTCAAGAGAAGCAACCTATGCTGGAGAAAAAACCTAATTCAACACATGCGTATCCAACACAAACGTCGTAAAACTTCCTTCAAAGACCAACTTGTTGGCAACATAAGCCTTGACACTCACCTCTTTCTTTTTCCCCTTTTCACAGACAACACATGCTTTACAGAGTACTGCATCCCCAACCTTCACGGGAGCGATGAACTTTGAATTTGATGCGCCGAGCACCACATAAGGATCATTGACCGCACTCATCGCGGCATAATCCGCTGCACCGAAGATAAAGCCGCCATGCACCAACCCCTCTGCATCAGCACGCATCTGCTGAGTGGTATGAAGCAAAACTTCGGCATATTTCTCTTCAAGTTTGGTTACTTTTCCGCATAAAGAGGTATTGATTTCAGGATGGGTATTGAGCTGCATATATCTCCCTCTTTGTTTTGGAAGATTATAGCAATATTTTATAAAAGGATTTAAAAATATTTGTGTTTAAAATAGATTATATTTTTGCAATCTCTTGAAGGTATTTAATAACGTATTTAAATATTTCTCGCCAAAGGCGAAGCTTTAGTGAGATGAATTGAAGAGGGACTTTGTTCCTCTTCAAGAAGAAAATTAATAAGCAAATTTATAGCCGCGGCGACGTACCGTATGAATCACCTGGAACCCAAGAATCTGCTTGAGTCTTTTTCTGATCTGGTTGATCGCTACCTCTACTGTATTGTCACTGACATACTCAGGCTCTTCCCAAAGTGCATTGATGATCTCATCTTTGGAAAACACCCTCTTCTCACGCAGGGCAAGATAAGCAAGGATATCAAAAGTTTTTCCGTTCAGAGAGACATTCTTATCATCATATTTAATCTTTTTATTGGCAATATCGATGACCAGCTTGTCTACCTCAACTTGTGTGCCAAAAAGATGTCTCATGTTTGCAAGAACCCTTGCTGCGATCAGGTCAGGTTGATCCGTATGATCACAGATCACATCGTCTATACTCAGCTTAAAAAACTCAGACTGCTGTTTAGGATTGGCAGTAAGAATCATAATCTTTGTTTCACTTTTCTTTTTCTTGACTTCATTAACATAACGTTCAAGCGAAAAGTGCACGCCCTCATCTACGATGACAACCAGTTCATAATGTCTAAAATCCGTAAAGTTTGTTGCATCATACATATCTTTCGCATTATCTACGATACATATGAAATATTTATCTAATTCTTTTTCGAGTTCATTGACGTATTCATCGTCAAATCCAACTGTCAGTATTCTCATATTTATACTACCTATTATTAATGTACAAAGAATGAACCAAACCTTAAAGTTTGTTCGATTTCTTTATTTAGTGATAGATTTATAGCAAAAACAAGCTTATTTAAAAATAAAACTAAGGTTATATTAAATTTTAATGAGGATTTTTTCATCTATTTATAAAAAAACAGAAGAGATATCTCATCATAAGTGCTTTTCCTGCTTTGATTGACACATATTTTGGTACAGGATCTTATTCCATAAGCCAGTCACAGAGTAAAGCCCTGTGGCCTTATGTTAAACTGTCTGGTTCTTTCCGGCGGAGAGCCCGCGCACCTTTAGGTGCGCGGTTTGCCTAACCCCTTCATAGCTTTAATATATACCCGTTTGGGTGCAGGATACCCTTCGACCGTTTTGGCAGGGTCGTCGGGATCAAGGAAATCCTCCAGGCTTTGGGTATCGATCCATTCCGTCTTTCTTTGTTCACTATTTTCCGTCACCATCGTCTCTAACACTTCAACGCTTTCAAAACCGGCACGGAGACACCAGTTCCTGAGTGCAGGAACCGTAGGGACAAAATAAATATTCGGTATCTTTGAGTATTTACCTGCCGGCGTAAGCGCTACCTCTTCTTCCCCGTCGATCATAAACGTATCCAGGATCAGTTCGCCGCCCTTTTGCAATCCTTTAAAAAGAGACTTTAGCATTGCTACAGGGTCAGAACGGTGATAAAGGACACCCAGGCAGAAAAGTACATCAAACTTATATTCATAAAACGCTACATGTTCCACGCCTAAAAGTTCATAAACAATATCTGATTTGATAAAATGATTGATAAATTGAAACTGTGAATAATAGAGCGCTGAAGGATCAAACCCTACCAATTTCTCAGGTTCGTGTGTTTGCATACGAAAGAGATAGTAACCGTTGTTGCATCCGATATCACCTACAACTTTCCCCTTTAGGTTAAAATGCGGTTCCAGTAAATTGTATTTGATATAACTTTGCCACTCTGTATCAATAAAAAGATCATTGATCTTAAAAGGCCCTTTTCGCCAGGGTTTCATCAAAAGTGCAGTCTCTTTGATCTGTGCAGCTTCTTCGTCACTCAACTTAGGTATATTGACAGAAACGGTGTCATTAAGCAGCACCTTTACATGCTCGGCTTCAGGCAGTTTCTTTATCGCCTCCTGTAAAGGAGCAATATTTTTCCATGTCAGCCATTTCTGGCGTTCTTCTCTTAATTCTTTTAAGTCCATTGCATGATTACTTTGTTTTAAAAAAGCGATTGGTCGCGAGAGCCCGCTGCTGATAAGTGATTAAATCACAGTGCAAGCGAGCCACTAAATATCGAGTTATAAGCGGACACAGTGTCAGCCTAACGACAAGAGCTTTGCCTTTATCCCGTTCTATTTGATGTACGCCTTGATGATCTTCTGATCGAAGATTGGTCTGTTCATCCTGCGATCAACATCTACATTTTCAAGTGTACGTACTGCCTTCTTGCCTGAAACCACTTCACCGAAAATCGTATGTCTCCCGTTTAAGTGAGGGGTTGGTACGGTTGTAATAAAAAACTGGCTTCCGTTTGTATTTGGTCCGCGATTTGCCATCGCCAGCAAAAAGGGTCTGTCAAAGACAACGTTGGGTGCAAACTCATCTTTAAACGGCTCTCCCCAAATAGATTCTCCACCTCTTCCGGTACCGGTAGGATCACCGCCCTGGATCATGAATTTTTTAATAATTCTATGAAAGATCAACCCGTCATAATATCCATTCTTCACATGCGTCGTAAAGTTTTCTACGGCTTTGGGCGCAATATCGGGAAATAGCTTAAGTTCGATCTTGCCAACATTGGTTTCCATAACTACGATCGGGGAGTTCCCCTCCGCCTGTAGCTGCAACCCACAGAATAAGAGTGTAACAATAAGTAATTTTTTTAACATCATGCCTCCTTACGATTCAATTACTTCATTCGCGCATTTATCAATCTTAAGCTCTTTGAGTATTTTTTCAAAGAAGTCACCGCTATCTCTCTGCGCATCATCATCAAACTCTATATAGAGTGCCTGCTTCTCTTCTGTATGGTCTTTGGAATTGTCAAATACCTGGGGATTCATCCCGGTCTCTTTCTTCACTTTTTCGATCGCTGCTTCGATCTCTTCTCTCAGCTCTTCGCTGCCGTCAAATGTCAGACTCATTCCTGCATAACACTCTTCCATTCTTACATTGGCATTGATTTGATCACATCTGTCCATTTACTTTACTCCTTGGTCTTTTACTCTTTCATTATAACGTATATAAGGTAAATAAATATCTTAAAACAGGGCTATATGATGATGCACGGATAAGGGTAAGGTTCATCTGGCATAAGCCGCTGCCCTTGTCTCTCTGATCACATTTACTTTTATTTCACCCGGATACTGTGTCGTTTCCTGTATCTCGTTCGCAATCTCCCTGCTCAGCAGAACCGCTTCACTATCTGATATTTTTTGAGCATTTACAAATACACGTACTTCCCTCCCGGCATTCATAGCATAAGCTGCGGTAACCTGTTCTTTTTTTGCAGCTATTCCCTCTATCTCTTCTATACGTTTCGTGAAGCTCTCAAGCACTTCACGTCTGGCACCCGGCCTGGCTGCAGAAAGTTTGTCTGCGGCACACACTGCCGCAGATTCTACAGAGTCGGGTTCTTCGTACCCATGGTGTGCATAGATCGCATTGATCACCGTCGGATGTTCATGATATTTTCTGCAGAGCTCTGCTCCTATCTCTACGTGAGAACCTCCTCTCTCCTGGGTCAACGCTTTGCCGATATCATGCAGCAGTCCCGCACGAAGGGCAAGCTTCTCATCGCCGCCCATGTTGGCAGCCATCACTTTGGCAAGGTTTGCTACTTCAAGTGTATGTGCGAGGGCATTTTGTCCATAGCTTGCTCTGTACTTCAAGCGCCCCAGCAGACGAACCAACTCTTCAGGCATAGGGAAAAGGCCCAGGTCGATAAGTATATTTTCACCCTCTTCATACGTCTTTTGTTCGAACTCTTTTTGAACCTTTTCATAAACCTCTTCGATACGGGCCGGATGAATTCTTCCATCTTCAACAAGTATCTCTATCACCCTTGTAGCGATGGCACGCCGGTATAGGTTGAAGGAGCTTACTACGATCACCCCCGGTGTTTCATCGATGATAATATCCACACCGAGTATCATCTCCAGTGACTTGATATTGCGTCCCTCTTTACCGATGATACGTCCTTTATGCTCATCGCTTGGAAGCGTAATGGTATTGATAAGGCGCTCTCCCGCAAACTCTCCGGCATAACGCGTGGTTGCCTGAGCCAAAATATAGTTAGCCTTTTTTTCACCCTCTTCTTTTGCCTGTTGTTCATATTTGCGTACAATATTGGCAACATCTGAGCGGCTTTGCTCTTCCACTTTCTCTAAAATATATGCTTTCGCCTCTTCCTGTGTCAGCGAAGCAATATTCTCCATCTTTTTTACAGCTTCCATCATCGTCTCTTGCTTTTCGGCTTCCAGATGTTCAATCTTTTTTCTTTCTTTTTCCAAAGCAAGATGCTGCTCTTCTAAAAGTTTTTCTTTTGTTTCAAGCTCTTTTTGTTCAAGTATTAATGTACGGTTACGCTCATCTGCTTTTGATAAACGCTTCTGATATTCCCTCTCAAGCTCTATCTCTTGAGTCTGTATCTTTTTTTTGACCGCTTCCAAGAGGTGTTCAGCCTCGAACTCTATCGCTTTTGCTTTTGCTTTACTCTCTTTTTCCACATAGGAAAATCTGTTTTTCGTATTATATTTTATCCATAAGTAACAGATCGCTGCACCTACAGAAGCTCCCGCCAATGCGGAAAGCCCTATCATTCCTACCATTTTTATATCCTCACAGTCAGGGCATGATAATCATGTCCGCTTTCACATCATAATGATCTGTAATAATCTCTTGGCTATAACACAATTCACGCGCTATAAACACGGTTCTTTTTATATGTTTTTCTTCCCGTTCAAAAAATCTATCATACATTCCTTTACCGAACCCTACACGTCTTTGTGTAACATCCATTCCCACTATCGGTACAATAGCCAAATCTAAATCTTTATCTCTATACTGTTTTGAATTATTGGGTTCTTTGATCCCGAATTTCTTTCTCTTCAGCGGTAACCTGTATTTTACCAACCTGAAACTTTCACCTTCCATAAACGGTACATAGAGCTGACGCCCCTGACGTCTCAGTACTTTAATAAGCGGATAAAGGTTTACTTCTGTCTTAAGCGGAAGATACAACATGATTTTTTCCGCATCTGTCTCCAGAATCTCTTCATAGAGTGCGTTAAGAAGCTTTCTGTCTTTCGCATATGCCCTCTTTGAAGCTTTTTTCAAACGCTCCAGACAGCTTGCTCTAAATGCTTTTTTTCGGGCGCTTTGTCTTGCTGTATTGTTATCCATACTTTAATGCTCTTTGGTTATAATCTTTTTTATAAATCATTATATCGAAAATCGACAAAGGCTTTATGTGAAGAGCATCGTGAGACAACTCTCAGCAGCAACCATTACCATTACCCTGCTTCACTTTCTTGCAGGCTGTGAAGAGAAAACAAAGGAAGCAGATCATCAGCTCCCACAGGAAAATACCACTGAACTTGTAGAGATGAAACAGGAAAACCCCTCAAAACCATTGACGCCACAAAGTATTCCGACAACACCATCCGAACCTCAAGAAGTGAAGGAAAAGCCTGTTCAACAAAAAGAACCTGATCTATCAACCGTTTATCTTCTTTCAGGACTCCGGGGGGAAAGATATGAACTCTCGTTGAACAAAGAGAGGGTTTCCCTTGAAAACTCAGACAAACCGTTCATTCTGATTCACCTTTTTAATCCAGACAGCAATGAAGCCGGAGCACAAGCACCCTACCTCTCGAAACTTCAAAAAATGTATGCGGAGCGTTTGATGGTCATAGCGATACCGACCAACGGAACAGAAGATGCGCGAGCGCTTAGATCATGGGCGCAAACCTATCAAACCGAATATTTTATCTCATCAAACAAGGAAAGCAATATTCTAGCAGAGAGACTGTCTGAAGAGCTGAATATCACGACATCACCGTCAACACTGCTCTACCATCAGGGGAAAAATTATGCCTCTTACGAAGGCATCACCCCTCTGGAGATGATCACGCATGATATACTGCAAGCGGGCAAGAAATAAAGGATAAACAGTATGTTCAATCTATTTAAAAAAGTATTAGGCAAAACGAATGAAGCGATCAAGGAGATCGCTGTAGAGAAGAAAAAAGAGATCGATAAAGAGGAGTTTGAAGATATCCTTCTTGAAGCAGATGTCAACTATGAGCTTGTAGAACGTCTCCTTGAAGGGTTACCCGGTACGATCAACCGGGTACAGGCATTCAACTCACTCATATCCGTCTTTCAATACAAGGCTGACTGGAAAGAGAGTGATGCCAAACCGTTTGTAGAGATGATCATCGGTGTCAACGGCGCAGGAAAAACCACTACGATCTCGAAATTAGCCTATCGCTATAAAAAAGAGGGAAAAAGCGTCATACTTGGTGCAGGGGACACATTCCGTGCTGCAGCTATCGAACAGCTGAGTCAATGGGCAGCAAAGCTTGATCTGCCGATTGTAGCTACGAAGCAGGAGCATGATCCTTCTGCGGTGGTTTTCGATACGATAGAGTCTGCCAGAGCCAAAGGGATCGATCAAGTGATCATAGACACAGCCGGCCGGCTGCATACGCAGGCCAATTTAGCGGAAGAACTTAAAAAGATGATACGTGTAGCCAACAAAGCTTATGAGGGAGCTCCACACCGCAAACTGCTTGTACTTGACGGGACTCAGGGGAGTTCATCGGTCAATCAGGCAAAAGTATTTCATGAGATGATCGGAGTTGACGGTATCATCATCACCAAACTTGACGGTACGGCAAAAGGCGGATCAGTACTGAGCATTGCAGATGAACTTCAAATGCCGATCTGGTATATCGGTACGGGGGAACAGCCTGCTGACCTTATCCGGTTTAAAGCCAATGCGTATGTCAATACGATCCTGGATGAGATCTTTATCTGACCTTATCGTATCAAGTAAGCCCGAACTCCTCTTTATAAAGTGTTTCAAGGTCACCTTTGGTCCGGTAAGAGATCTCTTTGCCGATCATAACAGTAACCTCTTGATCTTTGATACCCTTTCTCATCGACTTTCTTAAAACCTCATCAGCATTTTGTTCGATATAGACAGGCAGGATCGGCAATCTGTTCTTCAGGGCAATGATTCGGGAACCCTCTTTAAAATTTGAAACAGGTTTGTCTGTTTTGTTACGTGTTCCCTCAGGAAAAATGAAAATGGAATTTCCCTCCTGTACGCTTTTTTTAACCTCGGCAAAAAAACTGCTCATCTGCGAGTTTTCACGATCCAGCAGTATCGCACCTGCATTTCTGACAAAAAGCCCAAAAAAAAGTGAATTATATAACTCTTTTTTGGATATCCAATATCCAAAAATTTCTGTCTGTTCCAATGCCAATTCTATGATAAGCGGATCAATCACACTTCTATGATTGGAGACAAGCAAATACTGCCCATCTTGCGGAAGGTTTTCATGATTTATAATATTCACTTTGATTCGCAATGCTCCCAACTGAGCATGGGAGTAAGCGACCCGAAGTCTTTTTTTTTCTTTTGGATCTCGTGTGAGTTTTAACCTCAACCCATAACTGTTGGTTAGATACATCCCATATAAAATATGTAAAATTACTCTTATCATAAACGATCATGCCTCTTTTCTATTGTAAAGGACTATTATAGCAGAACCGCCCTTGTCGGAGAGATTAAAATATGACAATATGACATATTTTTTTCACAAATTTTTCTTATTGTTCTATAATTACTTTAACTTTTCCCAAGGATTAAATATGGCAAAAAGAAAAACTCTTTTTGAGTGTCAGTCATGCGGATTTCAGTCACCTGGATGGATGGGCAGATGTACTTCATGCGGCGAGTGGGAAAGTATGGTCGAACTTACTGCCGATCAAATCAAGTTTCTCAAAGAGATATCCTCCTCCGGCGCAGCACAAGCCATAACAAAAGCCAAACCTATTACGCAGATTGAAGAGGACAATATCTCCCATTTTGGTTCAGGCAGCAATGAACTTGATCTGGTTTTAGGCGGAGGGGTTGTTCCTGGTTCACTCACACTGATCGGAGGCAGCCCGGGAATAGGAAAATCCACCCTATTGCTCAAGATAGCCGGCAACCTTGCCAAAGAAGAGAAAAGAGTACTCTATGTATCCGGAGAGGAATCGGCAGGGCAGATCAAACTTCGTGCCAACAGGCTGGATGCCAACCACAACCATCTGTATCTGCTTTCAGAGATCAATCTCACATCGGTAGTCCAGGAGATCAATCAGGAAAACTACAACTTCATTGTCATTGATTCCATCCAGACACTCTACTCTGATGAAACACCGTCCGCACCGGGTTCGGTGACTCAGGTACGTACGATCACTTTTGAACTCATGCGGATCGCCAAAAGCTTGCATATCCCGATCTTTATCATCGGACACATCACTAAAGACGGTTCGATCGCAGGTCCGAGAGTTTTGGAACACATGGTTGATACGGTGCTTTATTTCGAAGGGGACAGCAACTCCGAACTGAGACTGTTGAGGGGATTTAAGAACCGCTTCGGATCGACCAATGAAGTCGGGATATTTGAAATGAACCGTGAAGGACTGGTTGATGCCAAGAGTATGGCCGGGAAGTTCTTCAACAAAGAAAAACTCCAGTCAGGTTCGGCGCTCACCGTCATTATGGAAGGCAGCCGCCCTATCATTGTAGAGATACAGGCACTGGTCAGTGAAGCTTATGGTCATCCAAAGCGCAGCTCAACGGGTTTTGACAATAATCGGCTAAATATGCTTCTCGCTCTGCTCGAAAAAAAGCTTGACCTGCCCCTGGGAACCTATGATGTCTTCATCAATATCTCAGGCGGCATCAAGATCCATGAACCTGCTGCCGATCTGGCGATCATTGCCGCGATCCTCAGTAGCTACAGGGACAGAGAGCTGAGTGCACAAACCCTCTTTCTCGGAGAAGTGAGCCTTACCGGCGAGATAAGAGAGATATCCGGCCTCACCAACCGTCTCAAAGAGATGGAGACACAAGGTTTCACAAAGGCGATTATCCCAAATAAACCGCTTGAAGAAACCAATATCAAATGTTTTATAGCCAATGAAGTCTCCAAAGTTGTGGAGTGGATGTGAGTCGCGTAAATAATCGTGAACTGGCTTCACGATTATAGCGACGAAACCGGAGACGATGTGTACTTGTGCACTGTCGTAGGCTGGGAGAACCGTTAAGAAAACAACCTTGTGCTTGCACTTTCTGTGAGAGCTGCTTGTTGTTTGTAGCTTCGAAGCCGGAAGCGTTGTGCAGAATGCACCACTGAAGGCAAAATGGAGCAACGAAGTGCGATCCGCGCAGGTAGAGATAACAACTGCTTGGTTTTCAATCTGTGGATCTCCGCCCGCAGGAAAAGCCCTTGCGCACAAGCCCGAGGATGACGGTCCACTTAATACTTCATAGTCATACTTAAAAAGACCATACGCGGAGCACCTGTCTGGTAGGTACTTGATGTCGTAGATGCCGCTAAAACATTATCGGGTGTATTGATGGTCGCAATATACTTTTCATCCGTAAGATTTGTCATTGTCAGACGGAAAGAGGTGCTTTTTGAGCCTAAGAAGTTTTTACCTTATAGGAGATATCCATATCTACTACGGTATACCCATCCTCTTTCTGCGTGTTCTCTACGTCTCCATAGCGGCTTGATGTATAACGCACACTTGGGGTAAAGACCCAGTTATCCAGATAGTAGGAGAGTGCGCCTTTCGCCATGAACTTCGGTGCATCCGGAAGCTGATTGCCCTCGATATCACTCGTAGTGGATGCGCTTGTTGCAAAATTCTGATCAAAAGAGTAGCGGTTACAAGAGAGTCCTGCCATAAATTCAAGATCCTCGGTAAGGAGACCATAGGCTGAGAACTCCGCCCCGTATCCGAACGCATCACCCAGGTTTGCAGGGTAACTGATATCCAGATCAGTGTCATAGATATTTGCCTGTTTATTCTGTACGAAAGAGACAAAAAGACATGGATGGAGTGTCACTGCCCCGATCGTTGTTTTATATCCAAGATCGATATTGTCAGAGGTCTCCAGCTCCAGATCGTTCCAGAGCTGCTGCAGCGTGATACCCTTGCCTTTAAACTTTGCATAGTTGCTTGTATAGGTCGGATAGAGGTTCACATCAAACCCGTACGTACGTGAGTAGTCAAGGTAGAGAGCACTCCTCTCATCCAGTTTGTATGCAAGATAGACGGAGGGCAGCCAGGTTTTAAAGGTTTTTGACTCCACACTCCCCCATGAATCGTAGGTGGATGTAGCGATCGCCGTCTCATAATCGAGACTTGTATTGCTGTCTGTCAGATAGTTTTTGATCGAACTTACTTCAAAGTTCTGATACTGCAGGCCGACCGAGTAGATGAAGTTATCCACCTCGCCGCTTACTTCCACGAACGGCGACTGCAGGAGATGATCCTCTACCTCTGCCAGTGAAGCGTATTTTTTAAAGTAGAGCTCTCCATCGTCATTCACCCCGTACATACGTCTGTCGGTCGGTGGTCCGGGAGGAAGCTGTCTGTGATACCAGTACCCTGCTTTTGCTTTGATCATTTCACTAAAGCGATGCGCATAGGCAGCAACGGCACCCATAAGATCATGGTCCATCTGCCAGTTGATCACGCCTTTTTTTGCAAAATTTGAAAAATAGATCTCCCCTTCATCCTGTTTGTAGTAGGGCTTGAAGGTGAAGCTGTCCTCAGCAGTCAGTCTGTAACGGACATCAGCAAAGATATTGGTCGTCAAAAAATCCTGCTTGTTAAAATCATAATAATCTACATCATTGGCTGATGTCGGCTTTGTTGTCTTATAGTCTTTATCGAAATAGCTGTCAAGATCCTCTATCTCTGCATAACTCAGAGAGGCATAGTTGTGGTGTTCATCGCTGTTACGAATGGCATAGAGGTGCGCTTCAAAACGCTCATTTGGCTCATAGGAGAGCCCCACCATACCGTTGACCCGTTCAAGATCGCCTTCTCCTTTATATTTGTCGTTGGAGAGAAGAGAAAAAGAACCAAAAGCAGAAAAATCCCCTATTTCTCCTGTATCAAAACGTACAAACGATCTTTTAAAGTTTTCTGTACCGAATGACTGCGACAAAATAGCTCCGGCCTCTTTTTTCGGACGCAGGACATTAAGGTCCACTTTTCCGATCAGGCTTGAGAACCCAAGGTTCTTGTCGACAGGAAGATACCCTTTCAGCAGATCGATCGAAGCGGTATTTTCCATATCAAGCATATGTTTTCCGCCCCCCGGATTTGAAGAGAGAGGCATACCGTTGATCATATATACCCCTCCCGGTCCGGATTGACTCTTTCCTCGGATACGGATCGGATCGTGAAAAGAAGGTTCATTGGAACCCACCGCATCTGCCGGAGTGAAATTCACCGACGGCGAAAATGCGATCACCGTGTAGGGGTTCATATTGGCATGGCTTGAGAGCGTTGCAATACTTTTGGGGGTGAAGTGCTCCCTGTTATCGGCCTTTGAGAGGTTATAATCCCCCCAAAAGAGGGGTTCTTCTTCTCCCATCACTTCATTGACCACGATCGACTCTATACTTATTGGGTCTGCCGTCAGTGTTGCGGTTGCAACAAGTGACAAAATGATACTGCTTTTTTTCATCCTACTCTTCTCCTAAAATATGTTGTATCTCGTTGTATATTAATATATATAACGAATTGTATAGCATTTTTCTTAAACTTTTTCAATCAGGCTTCTAGCATAGATCAAAAATTATCGCTGGGACTGTTTACTCAGAAGCAGGATCTAACATATTTTTTTTCAGGGAAGGAATCCTTTGTCTCATAATATCTGATATAATACTCCTATGAAGATAGGGACAGATATTATACAGATAGAGCGTATACGCAGAATGAGAGAGAAATACGGTAATAAGTTTCAAGAGCGTTTTCTCACCGGGAATGAGCTCGATGCCTCCAGAAAAGTTGAATCGCTTGCGGGGCTCTGGGCAGCCAAAGAGGCGATCGCCAAAGCTTTGGGGTGCGGGATCGGTTCCGAACTGGCTTTCCATGATATTATCATTGCCAAAGACAAGAAAGGTGCACCCTATTTTGTACTCACTCCGGAAGCACAAAAAAAATATCCTGTCAAAACCTCTTCCCTCTCTATCAGCCATGACGGAGGATTTGCGATTGCGGTTGCAGTCATCATACACTGAACCTTTGAATATGTGGATTCTGGGGGGGGTGTTGCCTGAGATGTTTTTAAAGGTTCAGCATGAACGGGCAGAAAACTGCTCCCTCCTGCCTAAAACAATCTGTCGGGGTGAGGACACCCCGACCTACATTTATCAAAGCATTTTAATAAATGCTTACCAAACCTGCTCACTGCTTCCTACTTACTCTCTATTTTCTATTTCCTGAAGTGTACCATCTTGAAGCGGTCACCCATCATCGTCGGTGCAATGAGCGTCTTGATCTTGTCTGCCTCTCTGGCATATACAGATTTATCTGCCTGTTTTGAAAACATTTCCAGGAGATCGATCAATCCAAAACGTATCAATGCCCTGGCCTGTGTTTCATACTCTATCTCTTTAAACCCGGCATCCTGAAAAGCCTCAATCACATGTCCGAAGTTTACATCATAGGTGATATCGTCTTTTTGAAAAGAGTCGGCAAGGACCAGTGCTTCATCAAAAAGCGGGAAAGTTTCATGTTCGCGGTAAACACGGATTGAGAAGTCGTTTCTGACATATTTTTCACCATAGTCAAAGCTGACAAAGTCACACTGCCTGATCCCTCCGGCCATCGCTTTTGCAAAGGCTTCATACCCCACGGCAATCTCGCCTTTCGCAAGATAGTGTTTTTTTGCCCACTGAAGTGTTTCCTCCGATGCTTTTTCCCAACTGATTTGATGCTCATTCACGGTGGCAACCTTTTCATCTTTGAACAGTTCACAGGGAAAGGCATCGAAGATTTCATTCGCCACGACAAAGGCGTAGTCCACTTCAACTTCGGAGATATCATCAAAATGCGTGATCTCTATATCCTCGCCAAAACGCTCTTTGATATATGCCAGTTGTGCTTTCTGTACTTCCGGCTGACGTTCAACGATACCAAACTTGAGTGTTTTGATCAGCGTCGGATCACAGGTATAGAGCCATTGGATCATATCACAGATCAGGTAACCCTGATGCGCCCCTATCTCTATCAGCCATCCGTTTCTCTCCGCCTTTCCTTCACTCAATAATTTGAAAAAGTGATTGGCGATACTCGCTCCAAAAAATCTGCTGGTACTTACAGCCGTATAAAAATCTCCGCTTTTGCCTATTGCCTTAAATTTTTTATAGTAGCCGTCCTTTCCATATAGCCATTCATACATATACTCACTAAAGTACATTTTCCATCCTGGCATAAAGTTTCAATAACTCAATCTGTTTATCGATATGGTAAATTTTCTGGTCAAGTTTGCGAATCTTCAATGTATTGAGCATCACTTGTGCATCCATAGTTGTTTTCTCTCCTGCATCGGCAAGATTTTTGGTTACCCTGTAAAGGCTTTGATAGACATTCACATCTTTTTTAGCCAGAGAGATCTTTCTGTCAAGGATATCAAGGTTATTTACAATCCACTGATACTCCTGATCTACCGCTTTTTCACGTTCTATGGCTTCTGTTGCCGCCTGAAGTTTCGCTACTTTGCTTGCCTCGATATCATCAAAACCATTGATATCCAACGGCATACTCACGGAAAAACCATAATTGTAGTACTCCTCTTCATAAGCTGTCATTACCGGACTTGCATTTTCCCCGTCGATATAGGTCCCCTGAAGAGATACGGTTGGAAGATATTTCGCCCATGTGATCTTTTGGTTATGCTCTTCCTCAAGTGCCCTTAGCCTGTCTCTTTGCAGCTCCAGGTTTGCTGTTTTGTATGCCTCTTCTGTAACCAGTTTGAGGGCAGGAAGCTGCAAAGTATCCGGTTTTTTATCACTTAAGAGCATGAACTGCTGTTCAAGCGTCGACAAAGCCAGCTCCAGCTCCAGCAGCGAGGTCTCATCCTGGCTCTTTTTCAGTATCGCCTGATCAAGGAAACTGCTATCGAGTAATCCGGCATTATAACTGTCACGCTTCTGTCGGATATCGATCTTGTCATTTTTGATCTGATACTTCATTTTTTTCTGAAGCAATCTGTTTTTATGGATATTGAAAAGGATAGTTACCGCATCAGTGATCATCATGCGCTTTTGCAGCGTTATCTCAGCCCGGTTGGCTTTTCGAAGCGCCTGAGAATATTTAATCGCATAGTAAATCCCCCCGGAACGGAAGATCGGCTGATCAATACTCACCGTGAAGTTCGCACTATCCTTTGTCTCACCGCCATTGTACTGTGTACTATACGTTTTGCTGTAACGCAAATTCGTCGGGTTGATCCAGCTCTTTGAGAGTTTGTCACTCTCCAGTTCGTTGGTCTGCATCTGATAATCAAAGATCATCGACTTGTTGGTTGAAAGGATATCGCCCAACTCATCTGCATAAGAGAGCATCGATGCTCCTATAGCCAATAACAATGTTCTCTTTATGCTTTTTTTCATTACGATTTAACCTCCCTGATAGCAGCTTCAAGACGCTTAAAGCCTTCATCGATCTCTGCTTTGGAGATCGTAATGCTCGGGAGAAAACGTACCGTGTTACGTCCGGCTTTCAAGACCACGAGTCCCTCTTTCATCGCATTTTTGATCACTGCTCCCTGTATCTCGGCTGATCTTGCGCGCAGTCCTCTCATAAGCCCGATCCCTACCTCTTTTTCAAAGAGATTTTCATGTCTTTTTACAATATTCTGAAGCTTGTTTTCAAAGTATACAAGCGCTTCCCCGACTGCTCCGCTCTCATAATACTCCTCAAGAATCTCAAGCACGGCCAAGCCTGCCGCCGTGCTCAGGTAGTTACCACCAAATGTACTCCCGTGATCCCCGGCACTCAGTACCTCTTTATGTCTGGTCATCACAGCACCGATCGGTACACCGCCGCCCAGCCCCTTGGCAAGCGTGATAATATCAGGTTCGATCTCATAGAGGTTGGATGCCAGAAACTCACCGGTACGATAGACACCGGTCTGCACCTCATCGACGATCAACAGTATACCCTTTTCTTTAAGGTGTTTTGCCAGATTCTGTATCTCCTCTTTTGCAAACGGCTGCACGCCGCCCTCACCCTGAACCAGTTCGATGAGGACTGCTACCGTCTCGTCATCGATCGCTTTATAGACATCCTCTATACACTTCTTATAACTGAATCCGGCAGGATAGGGAGAGAAGCTCGGTGAGTGAAAATTCTCCTGTCCCGTTGCCTTCACCGTCGTAATCGTACGTCCGTGAAACGAATGCTCAAGCGTGATCACCTTGTAACGCTTGTTGTCAAACTTTGTCTCTCCGTACTTTCGCGCGATCTTTATCGCCCCTTCGTTCGCTTCGGCTCCCGAGTTTCCAAAGAATACACCCATATCATATCCGCTGAGCTCCACGATCTTCTGTGCCAGCTTTGCCTGGGGTTCGATCACCTGAAGGTTGGAGATATGGATGATATTCTTTGCCTGATTGCAGATCGCCTCTGCCAGCTTGTCATTACTGTGTCCTACCGAATTCACCCCGATGCCCGAAGCAAAATCGATATAGTCCCTGCCGTTCTCATCATACAGCGTGGACCCCACACCTTTTACAAAGTTCGTATAATCACGTGCATAGGTTTGGAGTACATATTTTTTGTCTAATTCTTCTAAAGTCATTTGATTTTCCGTTGCTTAAATATTGCTACTATTATAACAAAGTGATATTATACATCATCTTTCATAGCATACTCTTATAGAAAACTACAACACTCACTATCAACTATTGCACATCTTCCGAAGAGATGTCGATCCTATAACTTACATTTCTTCCAGCAGTTCCTTCCACTTGTTTGATACATCCCATTTCTAAAAGTTCAGCGATATCTCTTGATGCTGTTGTGGATGTGCTATTTGAGATACTCATGTATTTTTTTTTACTCAAATTGCCTTTGAAATTTTCTACTCCGATATCAAGTATGAAATTCAGTACTTTTATTTGTCTTGCATTGAGGCTTTTATCTCTGTATTTATCCCAAAACCTTGTTTTTAAAACAATGTGGTTGAGTTTGCTTTTTGTATCAAGCAGGGCTTTATGTAAAGTCTGCAAAAACCACTCACACCAATAGGTGACATTAAGATGATTATCCTCTTTTCTTATGTATCCCGTGCTCTTTTTCAGTGCTTTATAGTACCCCTTTCTGTCCTCATTGATTGCAGTTGACATTGAATAGAGTCTTGAAATTTTTGAGTTTTCTATTTTGGATAAAACGAGATCTGTTATCGCTCTTGCGATCCTTCCGTTTCCATCTTCAAACGGATGTATGATGACAAACCAAAGGTGAGCGATAGACGCTTTGATCAAACTTGATTCAGCGGTATTGAACCAGTTTAAAAAGCTATCCATTTCATCTTCCAGATTTTCTCTCGGCGGTGCTTCATAGTAAACGGCTTCTCTGCCTGCATATCCGCCAACGATTTGCATCGGATCGGGACCTCTGAAATCAGCGGTATGTATCTTATGCAAACCGCTATAGCCTTTGGGGAAAAGTGCATTGTGCCATCCAAACAATCTCTCCAGAGTTAAATCCTCTTCATAATTGGTATTGGCATCGATGAGGATCTCTACGAGATTATCAGTTTTTTCATCAAGTTTTTTACAAGCAGCCTCCTCCAGTCCAAATTTTTTGGCTATAGAAGCTTTCACGCTGTCACGATTGAGTATTTCACCTTCAATGGCAGCGGTATTCATTGCTTCATTTAAAAGTGCATCATATTGTCTTTGAATGATATTCTCTTGATTCATTGTTTCGGTCAGGGCGATAAGGTAGCCTTGCTCAAGTGATATTTTCTGTATCAAGGCTTCTAGTCTGCTGGAATCATAGGTAAAGTTCGGATAGTCATCTTGCTGCCATATCCATTTTTTCATAAAGTAGTTCCTTTATGGTACGATTATTTCTCCTAATCATACCATAAACGGTATGATTAATCCAGCAAAGCATTTCTTTTTATACTATTTCTAAAATAGTCATTATCGGTTCTTAATAGCAACAGACTTCGGAAGTGAAAACTTTCATAATCTCTGAAGCTTGCAAACAAGAGAAAAAAGCTTTTAAACCCTCTCCACCCTCACCTTCACTTCCTGATAACAGGCACTGTCACCCTCTTCGCTGATGATCGATGGTGTAAGAAAGTTCAGTCCGACGGCATTACTTGTGATCACGGCACAATCCCCTCTGAGATACTCCGAGTTTTTCACTCCAAAGATATGCTCGCCGTGCTCAGAGCTTATTTTTACTTTTTCTCCATCCTGGAAACCATGCACCGGGTTAAGCTGCACCCTGTTGTCTCTCACGAACTGCGTATTGATCGACTTCTTTGACTTTGGCGAAAGAAGCCAGAGTGTTTCGTCTTTCGGCTTGTTTCTGCTCTGTTTTCTAAACTTGGTAAAACGTTTGGTATTGATAAAGTCATCTTCAAAGTCCTCGATAAACTCAAACGATTCATTCCCCTCTTCACCGAACCCTTCGCTGTATGGCAATTCCTCATAGGCAGGACTGACAAGCTCGCCGTTCTTCTCTTTGCATTGAGAGAGCCATGCATTGATATAGTATGCTTCGCTCTCCAGTCCGCTGAAACCGAACGCATCAAAAAGGTACCGGGTAAACTCATACTCACTGATGCCGATATCAGAGTCTCTGATCTTATTCATGGGAGAAACATACTGATGTCCGTAACTGAGCCTCACATCCTCTTTTTCAAAGAATGTTCTGGCCGGGATCACAATGCGCGCCTTTTTTGATGTCTCATTCTCATACAGGCCGAAGTAGATAAGATTCTCCACGCCTTCAAGTTCTTCTCTCACCCTGTTGCTGTCGGGCATGGACTCGGCAGGATTTCCCCCCTGTACCAACACCGTATTAAAACGACTGAAAGGGGTATCTACTTTACGTACACGTTTGCAGGTTGTCTCAAAAGGATTGACAAAACCAAGCTTGCTGTCCCCCAGAAAGCTCACTCCACACCCCTCTTTTCCGAAGAGCCCAAGCACTGCTGCCAATGAATCTATCGCATGAAGCGTGTAAGAGCCTGTGGAGTACTTCTGAACCCCGGTACCGACGAGGAATACCACTTTTCTGTTACGAAGATAGTTCAATACACGCCCGAAGTCACCCAGGCTCATATCGATATGTTCCAGGATCGCCTTGATACGGTGCTCCCTGGTGTAGTCATAGAAATCCTCGAAGTCCGGGGCAAACTCTTCCATCCATGCTTTATCTTCACTGTCTTCCATAAAGATAAAACGTGCGAACATAATCGCGACATAGTAGTCTGTACGCGGCGCGATCTGCAAAAAGATATCTGCCCTCCTGGCAATCTCTGTACGTACCGGATCGATCACGATAAGCTTTTTTCCTTCAAGGTAAGGCATCAGGTGGGAATTGCTTACGGTAACATCTCTCCCCCAGACAACCACTACTTCAGACATCTCTATCTGCTCAAGAGGAAGGGTTCTGTTGACACCTCTGCCCTCTTCTATCCCTGCTGCGCCTGCACCATCACAGAGACTCCCTTTGGTCAGGCTTCCCTCTATCTGTTCCATAAACAAGTCGGTAATTTCCTGCATGACGCCGACATTTCCCGAACCCCGCCACAGTAGACTTTTGTCCTCTTTGAAAGCTTCAGCTACTGCCGCCATCGCCTCTTCCATACTGACCTCTTTGCCGTCAACTCTGGGTACAGCGATACGCTCTGCATCATCCATATATTTGTTGAGTACGGCACAAAGCGCTCCATTGCCGGGAGGGTGGGTTTTATCACCCGCAATCTTTTCATTTTCAGCAATGATACGACAGGCATCATAGCAGTCAAGCCCGCATGCTGTCTTTTCAGCCATTACTTTAGCTCCACTTTGATGAGTTTTGAAAAAGAGTTTTTCGGGGCAGGCAGATAGATCTCCGCACGATAGGAAGAGATGAACTTTTCATCGGCTACTCTCCATATCTTGTCGACTTTATATCCTGTCTTTATACCATCCAGATAAACCGATCTATTTTCGATCCCCTCCAGCTCTTCCGGGTCCAAATAGAGTATGAGTTTTGCCCTGCTTGCGTCATACACTGTAGCAAGCGATGATCCCGGTGCAACGAAATCACCTTTGCGCACTACCAGTTTATAAAGATACTGATCATGAAGCACGATCGATTTTTTATCGATACTGTCTTCAAGCTGCGCGATCATATACTCCATATCGAGTATCTGTTTTTCAAGGTTGAGTACTTTCTCTTTCGTTCCCAATGCCTGTGTTTTTGCACTGGTGTAGGACGCAAAAGCGTTGTCTTTCTGTGTTTTGGAAGCTGTTGCAAGTTTGGAAATACGTTGATAATACTCCTGCTGTCTTTTTGCTGTCTCTTCCAAACTCTTTTGAAGATCTCTGTTGATCTCATACATCTGTCTGAAAAGTTCAAGACTTCTTTTGGAGTTTTCCAGATTTTGAATATCCAGACGGTCATCCAGGTGAATCACACGCTGATGCTTGACATTTTTCCCTTCTTGCTCCAGCGCCACGTTTACAACCTGTGCGCTGACGGCAGACTTGATCGTAACAGTATCATAAGGTTCCAATTTTGCATAATGTACTTTTGCTACAAGCAATAACGGGGATAAAAACAGTAGTAGTAACTTCATATTCAATTTCTCTTTTTTAGGAGATTATAACAAAATTTGTAGAAAAAAAGGCACGACGTAAGCCGGGTTCTGTCTTGGGTAGCTATTTATCTAGACACAGTGTTGCCAATGCGTTCAAGCAAAGTACTAGTGCCGATCTAACGGCTTAACAAGACTTTTACCATGTACTTCTTGCTGCGGGAAGGGTTTACCTAGCTGCCCATGTTGCCACAGGCACTGGTGGGCTCTTACCCCACCGTTTCACCCTTACCGGAAGTTAGTGAGGAGTGAGGAGTGTATGTATGCTTTTAAAAAAACTTTTATCAAAGTGGAGCCACTGCACCACCTGCTACAACTCCTAACTCCTAACTAAAACCGGCGGTCTACTCTCTGTTGCACTTGCCCTCGGATTGCTCCGGCCATCCGTTAGATGGAGCCCTGTCTTGTATGCAGCCCGGACTTTCCTCTCGTGACGGGTGTCACCAGCAACTACCTGTCGTACCTTGGAGCGAATTATAGCATAAAATCAAAGCGTTATTTATCAATCTTTAAAATAATGGATAAAGTATTTCATTGATTTTGAGAAAAAAAGGTGGAAATAAGCCACTCAACGAAGGAGAGTGGCTTTTTTAAAGAAAAAGATTACGCTTTGGATTCGAGTGCGTATTTTTTTCCAAGCTCATAGGCTTTGAGGTTAAGTTCATGTACTTTTTTCGGTACCTTTGAAAGCATAGTATCGATCAGTGGCTGCTCTTCGATCGCATCCATATATTCATTTGCAATCGCCAGTGCAACAACCGACTGGGTAATCACGTTTCCTACTTCTTCCTTCGCGATAGTAATGATAGGAATCTCAACGATATTCCATTTCTTTCTATCCTCATCATTTGGGAAAACAAGGTTTGGCTCGATCACGATCGTACCGCCTTCACGTACCCCGCTTTTAAAGAGTTGGAAACTCTTGTCTGCGACAGACAGCATAAAGTCGATCTGTCCCTCGGTCGCATACGGATAGAAGATCTCTTTGTCATCCAACTGGATATCAACCACAGTCGGTCCGCCACGTACCTGAGAAGTATACGTCGCAGTTTTAATACCGTAACCACCTGTTTTGATCTTCGCTGCCGCGAAGATCTCACCCGCCAGAAGAACACCTTGACCACCGACACCGGTAAATCTCATTACAACTCTACTCATGTTCTTCTCTCCTTATATTTTCTTAGCGAAATCGTCTTGTGTAATCTTGCCGCGCTTGCCTTGCTGTGCTGCTTTGATCTCTTCATACATCGTACAGTACTCTTCAGCTTCACTGTCCTGCTTCAGGATACCTGTTGGAAGATAGTTCATCTGCTCCTCTTCGCTAAGCTGATCATACTTCTTCTTGGAGATTGTGATGCTGTCGATCCAGTCAAGGTTCTCCATCGCCGATTGCATTTTGTTCTTACGCCCGAGATTGATGTGGCAGTTAGAAAGCGCCTCTACAAAAGAGAATCCTTTATGCTTCAACGCTGATACAAATACTTTTTCAAGTTTTTTAGGCGCAGTGACGTTCTCTCTTGCTACAAATGATGCACCGGCAGCTTCAGCAAGCTTACAACCGTCAAACGTCGGGTCGATGTTACCCGCTTTTTGTGAAACGGTCCACATGCCTTTTGGTGTTGTCGGTGAAGTTTGAGAATTTGTTAGACCATAGATAAAGTTATTAATCAGTATCAAAGTCATATCAATGTTTCTTCTACATCCATGGATCGTATGGTTACCCCCGATCGCGAGTGCATCACCGTCACCTGCAACACATACAACCGTCTTATCCGGATTTGCAAGCTTCACCCCTGTCGCAAAAGCGACAGTTCTACCGTGAGTTGTATGTACTGTATTAAAATCAATATAGGAAGAGAATCTTCCTGAACATCCGATCCCAGAAACTACACAAACCTCATCTTTTGAGAGTCCCAGTTTGTCAACTGCTCTGATAAATGATTTTAGGATTACACCATCACCACATCCCCAACACCATAATGTTGGCATCTTTTCCAATCTTAAGTAACTATCATAATTAAATGCCATCTTAGAATACCTCCTTAACCTTCTCAATAATATCCGCAGGAGAGAATGGGCGACCGTTTGTCTTGGTCAATTTCTCAATGTCTTTTCTTCCCATTGCTCTTTGGATCTCTTCAAGGTACTGTCCCTGATTAAGCTCTACAGAGAGTACCTTATCAAATTTCTGTCCAAGCTCATACATTCGCTGCTCTGGACTTGGCCATAATGTGATCGGCCTGAACATACCTACTTTCACACCTTCAGCTCTAAGTACATCTACCGCTTCTTTTATCGCAAGCGATGCTGAACCGTATCCGATCAAAAGGAACTCCGCATCGTCAACCCTATACTCTTCGTTCGATTCGATCTCATCCGTGTGCTCTTCCACTTTTCTAAAGAGTCTATCGATCAGCTTTCTACAGGTTTCAATCTCTTCAGTCGGGAAACCCATTGCATCATGGTGAAGACCTGTATAGTGGTATCTAAACCCCTGGAACATCGGGTTAAGGACTGCCGGCTCATCCTGCGCTACGCCATAAGGCCTGTAGTCTTCAGGTGCACCGTCAAATGTTTTTCTTGGTTTGATGCCTGCTTCTACCTCTTCGGCAGTCGGGATCATCGCCTTACCGTGCATATGCCCCAGTGTCTCATCAAGCAGTACGAAAACCGGCTGCATGAATCTGTCGGCAAGGTTGAATGCTCTGACTGTTTCAGTATAACACTCAGCAAGATTCCCCGCACATACAGTGATCGACTTATAGTCACCGTGGCTTGGGTTCTTTGCCTGAGCAACGTCTCCTTGTGCAACACGCGTAGGAAGACCGGTTGACGGACCGCCTCTCATCACGTTTACAACAACCAAAGGGACTTCTGCCATCTGAGCGAGGCCAAGGTTCTCTGCTTTGAGAGAGATACCGGGTCCCGAAGTAGCAGTCAACGTACGTATACCGCTCATCCCTGCACCGATTGCCGCTGCAACACCTGCGATTTCATCTTCCATCTGGATCGCTGCTCCACCAACCTGAGGAAGAAGATCAGAAATCGTATGCATTACTTCACTTGATGGCGTAATAGGATATCCACCGAAAAATCTACACCCGGCGTCTACCGCTGCGACCGCAGCAAGGTCGTTACCGGTTGAAATAATCTCTCTTAAATCAGACATTAGTTAGCCTCCTTATACTCTGCTGGCAATCTGTATCCGTTATTTGAAATTGCCTCTTGTCTTGCTTTCGCTGTATCAGTAAGCTTGGCAAACTTAAATTCGCTCTTCTCTGCAACATAAATCGCAAAGTCTGGACATGAAAGTTCACACTCGTTACATCCAATACATGATTCCGGTGCAATCACCGAGATCATTGCGCCCAATGTTGAACTTGGCTCTGCTTTCATTGAAAGTACACCTGCCGGACATGCATCCACACAGATATCACATGCTTTACATCTATCTGTGTTAACCCATACCGGAGTATTCGCCGGTGCTGTCATTGCTGCCATTTGTGCCCCTTTAATAGTTATTTATTAAGTGAGATTTACAATTCACTATGGTTGAGAATACAACACTTTGACTAATGACAGAATAAATAACGTAGTATTATTGTCACGATAAGCCTCTTTGTTACATTTTGAAGCAAGGTAAACAGGTTTATATGACGCTTTTAGCTATTCATTTTTCCAATAGCGCATGAGATGAAACTTTTTGCTTCAGTTGTCTTGCTCTCCACAAACCCCATCTCCTCGTCTACCATCGGATAACCGAGCTTTTTAAGCACTTTTTTGAGTGACGGGACCTGCTGGTCAGCGATATCCAGACTGATCTGACGGGGCTCTTTCTCAAGATCAACTTCTACTTCGCCAAATTCGTCAAAAAGTTTTTTCTTAAGCGTCGAGGCACATCCGCCGCACTTGACATTCAGGACTTCAAAGGTCTGTTTATGACTCTTCATTTTATACCTTTTCCTTTAGTGATTTGTTACACTGCATTTTAACACTTGTAACTCTTGTCATCTTTTTCTCTTTTAATGAGAGACAATTATAGTGAAAAAATGTGTAAAGTGTGTAGATTTGTTAAAATATTTACTTTTGGTTCTCTTGGATGTTGTTTTCGTTTACTTGATAGTGGAGGATTAAAGTGAAGGAGATCTGTAGGTCGGGATACCATTATCCCGACATCATATTTTCTAACGTGTCGGGGTGAGGGCACCCCGACCTGCAAAACTTTCGTTCTATTTAGAAAGCACTTCGCTGACTGCTTTACCGATCTCTGCCGGAGAGACAACCACTTTAACCCCTGCTGCTTCAAGTGCATCCATCTTCTCCTTTGCCGTACCTGCACTACCGCTTACGATCGCACCGGCGTGACCCATCCTCTTGCCTTTAGGTGCTGTCTGTCCAGCGATAAATGCTACGACAGGCTTTGTGATATTCTCTTTAATGAACTTCGCTGCCTGGATCTCAAGATCTCCACCGATCTCACCGATCATTACGATCGCATCTGTTTCAGGATCCGCTTCGAACATTGGCAACAATTGCTTATAGCTAAGACCGATGATCGGGTCACCACCGATACCGACTGCAGTTGAGATACCATACCCTTCTTTACATACTTGATTTGCACCTTCATAGGTCAATGTTCCTGACTTGGAGATCAGTCCGACTTTTCCTTTTTTGAAGATCATACCGGGCATGATACCGATCTTA
Organism: Candidatus Sulfurovum profundilacunae; assembly: GCA_047689495.1. GTDB lineage: Bacteria > Campylobacterota > Campylobacteria > Campylobacterales > Sulfurovaceae > Sulfurovum > Sulfurovum profundilacunae. Next base: position 30,935 of record JBEWPY010000001.1, read on the forward strand.
CACTCTTCAGCCGTGATGATACCGGGACAGTTCGGCCCTATCGTCTTCATCCCGTGCTTTATTGCATACGCTTTTGCTGCCTGCATATCACGTACCGGAGCACCTTCAGTGATGATCACGGCAAGTTCGATACCGGCATCCGCTGCTTCCATTACGGCATCCGCAACGAATGCAGGCGGGACAAATACCATAGAAACGGTTGCACCGGTTGCTTCAACTGCTTCTCTTACTGTGTTGAATACCGGCTTTCCAAGGTGCTCCTGTCCGCCTTTGTTCGGAGTGACACCACCCACGATCTGTGTACCATATGCGATACACTGTTCAGCATGGAAGGTACCTTCACCGCCTGTAAAACCCTGTACGATTACTTTTGTCTCTTTATTTACTAGAATACTCATCTCTTACTCTCCTTTTCTAAAGAAACAGCGCTTAGGCTTGTTTTGCCGCTGCTACTGCTTTTGCCGCACCGTCTGCTAGGTCAGTCGCTGCGATCACGTTTTCGATATTTGCATTTTTAAGAATCTCTGCTGCTTCCGGTGCATTGGTACCGTCGAGTCTTACGATCACCGGTACATGGACATCCGTCATTTTTGTCGCTTCAAGGATACCGTTTGCGATACGGTCACATCTTACGATACCACCGAAGATATTTACAAAGATCGCTTTTACGCTCGGGTTTTTGAGGATAATCTCAAACCCTTTTGCTACTGTTTCGGCATTTGCACTGCCGCCCACATCGAGGAAGTTTGCCGGCGTACCGCCCATATAGTTGATCGTATCCATTGTCCCCATCGCAAGACCTGCACCATTCACCATACATCCGATCTCACCGTCCAGTGCTACGTAGCTCAGTCCATAACGGCCCGCTTCTCTCTCATCCGGATCCTCTTCAGAAATATCTCTCATATCTTCGATATCAGGATGGCGTCCGAGTGCAGAATCATCAAATCCCATTTTTCCGTCAAGCGCCAGAAAGTCACCGGCACCTGTTTTAATCAACGGGTTGATCTCGATAAGCTCTGCATCATTCTCCATATAGACTTTATAGAGTTTTGAAGCAAAATCTATAAATTTCTTCTGCTCCTTCTTGTCTGTAATTCCAAGGCCGAATACCAATTCCCTACCATGGAATCCCTGGAAACCGATCGCCGGATCTACTGCTACTTTGATAATCTTTTCAGGAGTCTCTTCCGCCACTTTCTCAATCTCCATACCTCCTTCGGTTGAAGCCATGAGCACAGGCATCTCTTTTGCTCTGTCCAGTACGACACCGAGATAGAGCTCATCTTTGATATCTGCTCCCTCTTCGATATACACTTTCTGTACCAGTTTACCTTCCGGACCTGTCTGGTGCGTGACAAGTGTCATTCCCAAGATCTCATCAGCAAGTGTTCTTACTTCATCGATAGACTTCGCAAGTTTTACACCGCCGCCGAGTCCTCTCCCCCCTGCATGGATCTGTGCTTTTACTACCCAGATGTCTCCACCCAGTTCAGCTGCATTTTTAGCAGCTTCGTCCGGTGTATTTGCAATAATACCTCTAGGTGTCGGCACACCGTACTTTTGGAATATTTGTTTTGCCTGATACTCATGAATATTCATGTTATCTCCTTTAAAATTTACAAAATAATGCTTATATTATAGGCTTAATAAGGATAATATTCTATTAATTCAATTATTAGTTTGGATGATTAGAGAAAAGTGTATGATATTTACACAGTTTCAGAGGGAAAAAAAGGAATAAATCCGGATGAAAATTCTCATCCGGAGTAAAGTGTTACGCTTTAGGCGCGATCATCTCTTCGGGCTTCACTGCAGCATCAAACTCTTCGGCAGTCATCAAACCAAGATTCACAGCCTCTTCTTTTAAGGTTGAACCGTTTGCATGTGCTGTTTTCGCGATCTTTGCCGCATTATCATACCCGATATGAGGGTTGAGCGCTGTTACCAACATCAACGAATCATTCAGGAATCTCTCTATATTCTCTTTTACAGGTTCGATACCTGCGGCACAGTTCTTGTCAAAACTGATCATCGCATCGGCCAAAAGTTTAGCAGACTGAAGAACATTATAGGCAATCACCGGCTTAAATACATTGAGTTCAAAATTGCCCTGGCTTGCTGCAATACCTACTGTCGTATCATTCCCCATGACTTGTACCGCTACCATTGTCATCGCTTCAGCCTGTGTTGGATTCACTTTTCCCGGCATGATCGAAGATCCGGGCTCATTGGCAGGGATTTCGATCTCGGCAAGTCCACATCTTGGACCGGAAGCCAGCCATCTGACGTCATTGGCGATCTTCATCAGGTTCGCTGCCAATGCCTTGAGTGTGCCGGAGAGTACCACCTCTGCATCATGTCCTGTCAGAGCATGGAATTTATTCGGCTGAGAGACAAAACCGTAATCTTTTGCCATAAAACTGTTGAGCTGTGCCGCTACCTTTTGTGAGAATTCAGGGTGGGAGTTAAGCCCTGTACCTACAGCTGTACCACCGATCGCCAGCTCTCTACAGTACACCAATGCATCCTTGATCTGCCTGAGGTTTGCGTCCAACATCGCCACATAGCCTGAAAGCTCCTGCCCCAGTGTCAAAGGTGTTGCATCCTGAAGGTGTGTCCTGCCGATCTTCACCACATCATCAAACACTTTTGCTTTGGCTTCCAGTGTCCCCTTGAGCTGCTCCAGTGCAGGGATAAGGGTATCTGTCACGGCTACTACTTCGGCGATACGCATACCGGTAGGATAGGTATCATTGGAACTTTGCCCTTTGTTGACATCATCATTGGGGTGAACAAGCTTCTCTTTGGTGAAATCTCCTCCGAGTATTTCGGTCGCTTTGTTGGCAACCACTTCGTTCATGTTCATATTGGATTGTGTTCCCGAACCCGTCTGCCAGACAACCAGCGGAAAGTTATCATCGAGTTCACCGCCGAGTACACTGTCACATGCTTTGGTGATCGCTGCTGTCTTTTTCTCTTCCAGACGTCCCAGTTCACTGTTTACCAATGCACACGCTTTTTTGAGGTTGGCAAACCCGTAGACGACTTCCAGAGGCATCTTTTCGTTTCCGATCTCAAAGTTATGTACCGAACGTTGTGTCTGCGCAGCCCAGTACTTGTCTGCAGGTACCTGCATTTCACCCATGGTATCTTTTTCTATTCTATATTCCATACTTGTCTCCTACTCAAAAAATTTATTCTCTGTCAAAATGCCAATACTTCCACGGATAGAGTCTACAGAGACCCTGAACTTCTCTTCGGTCTCCTCATCAAGTTCCATCTCGATGATCTTCTCTACCCCGTTGCGCCCAAGCAGAATCGGTACACCTACTGTCACATTACTGTATCCATACTCTCCATCCAGCAATACCGAAGAGGAGACAATAATTTGTGCATCATCCAGTATCGCTTCTACCATATATGCGACAGCACGTCCCGGACCATAGTACCCAGAGGTACCCAAATATTTTACGATCTCCGCACCGCCATTTTTTGTACGATCAATGATTTGCTCCATCTGCTCTTTTGTCAAAAGCTCTGAAGCATTCACCGAGCCTACCTGTACTTTTTGTGGCAGCGGGATCATATGCTGTCCGTGATCACCGATCACAAGATCACCTGTCTGTGTCATTCCATAGCCCAGTGTCCGGTAGATCTGATACGCCATTCTCGCACCATCCAGTGCACCCGCCATGCCGATGATACGGTTACGCTCCCAGCCTGTTATCCTGTGGATCACATACGTCATCACATCAAGCGGATTTGAAACACAGATAATGACCGCATCGGGAGAACTCTCTACCAGCTCATTGAGCACACTTTTCATGATCTTTGCATTGATCATCAAGAGGTCCGTCCTGCTCATGTCACCTTTTCTGGGTACACCTGCCGTGATGACTACAATATCACACCCTTTGATATCTGCAGCCGTTTCTGCTGCGGTCACTTTCGTACTTTTAGGCGAGTAATGTGCAGCCTGCCCGATATCGATCGCTTTACCCTGTGCTATACCCTCTGCAATATCAAAAAGAATGATCTCTTCACAGCTGCCCGTCATTACCAGCGAATATGCTGCCGTCGCACCTACTGCTCCGGCCCCTATGATCCCAACCTTTCTTCCATGCATTGACTATTGTTCCCCATCAAAGAATTTAAGTTCGTAAAGCTTATCCACCATCTCCTGTACCGATGCGACTGATTTGGCAAAACGCTCCTGCTGTAATGGTTTGAGAGTCATACGGATCACCTCTTCTCCACCCCCTGCTCCGATCATCACAGGCACTCCAGAAACGATACCTGAATATCCGTAATCATTTTCAAGCATAATCGCACAGGAGTGGATCTGGTTGGTATCTCTAAGGATCGCTTCAACCATGATCGCCGCTGATTTAGCCGGGGCATAATAGGCTGAACCGTCACCAAGCAGATTGACGATCTCTGCACCGCCGGTTCTTGTCTTCTGTACGATCTCACCGATCTGTTCTGCATCAAGCAGGTCTTCAATCGGTACCCCTGCTACTGTTGTAAACTTGGGCAGCGGTACCATCGTGTCTCCATGCCCGCCCATCACTGTCGCACGGATCTGTCCCGCACCGTACTCAAGCTTCTCATAGATGAAGTGCGCCATACGTGCCGCATCCAGGATACCGGCCATACCAAGCACTCTTGCTCTAGAGAACCCTGTCTCTTTGAGTGCCACATAGGTCATGACATCCAACGGATTAGATACAACTATGACGATTGCCTGAGGTGCATGTTCTCTAATTTCTTTTGAATACCTTTTAACAATAGCGGCGTTTTTTGTAAGAAGGTCATCTCTACTCATTCCAGGTGTTCTCGGAGCACCGGCTGTGATCACTACGATATCAGAATCAACCATATCTTCAGGACCTTTCGCAGCTTTGACGATCGTATGCTGACGAGCTGCATTGGCTGCCTGGGACATATCGAGTGCTTTGCCTTGTGCCTTGCTATAGTCTCTACCTCGCAACACAATATTATGACAAGAGCCGTTCATCGCCAAAATAAATGCAACGGTTGAACCGAAGTTTCCCGTACCGACAACTGTAACTTTTTTACCACTAGCCATTTGAATCCTTTATTTATGAGATCCATAGGGTGACACTCTTTAGCAAAACATAACTCATCATTTTAGGGCTTACATGCCCGTAAGATCATCAATAATGTTTTGCAATGCTATAGGGCACATGCAAGACTAGGCAAGCTTCACCTTCGGGCATCTCTCGCTTTCCCTTATGCGTCGTTACTTACTCTTGAATTAGCTATAGCCAGTCCTGCGAGTAAGTGCCTAGCCTAAGAAAAAGCTAGAGAAGTTGTGAAAGTTGCCTAGTCTTGCGTGTGCCCTCTAAAGTCGGCTACCCTATGTTATTGTCAGAAAACTCTGAGAAGACTAGTATACCAAAATGTTGGAATATTTTGGCAAGAGACACTGCATCAAGCTTGATGCAGTGCTTATACTGTCTAAAATGGAAACAAATTAGATCGCATCGATAATACTGTTCAGTGTCGCAGACGGCCTCATTGCTGCTTCAGCTTTGGCATCATCCGGGTGGTAGTACCCACCGATATCTTTTGCTGACCCCTCAGATGCCAAGAGCTCGGAAATAATCTTCTCCTCATTCGCTTCGAGTGCTTCAGCAACCGGGGCAAACTTCGCAGCAAGCTCAGAATTTTCACTGTTCGCAAGTGCTCTAGCCCAGTACTGTGCTACGTAGTAGTGAGATGCTTTGTTATCCGGCTCTCCGCATTTTCTTGATGGTGCTTTGTTATCGTCAAGATAACCGTGGTTCGCCTTATCAAGCGCAGCAGTAACAGCCGAAAGGTTTGCATCCGGATGCTTTTGTTCAATGTATCTTAGCGACTCTGCAAGTGCCAGGAATTCACCGAGTGAATCCCATCTGAGGTGGCCTTCTTCCAGGAACTGATCTACGTGCTTAGGCGCTGAACCCCCCGCACCGGTTTCAAACAGGCCGCCGCCTGCAAGCAATGGAACGATCGAAAGCATCTTCGCTGAAGTACCAAGCTCAAGGATCGGATACATATCAGTGAGGTGATCTCTAAGAACGTTCCCTGTAACAGCGATCGTGTTTTTACCTGCTCTAATCCTCTCGTTCGTAAATCTCGTTGCAGATGCGATATCCATGATGTGGATTTCCAAACCATCAGTATTGAACTCCGGCAGGTATTTGTTTACTTTTGCGATCATTTGAGCATCGTGCGCTCTGTTCTCGTCCAACCAGAACACGACAGGGATCTGCTCGATCTGACCTCTCTCAACAGCAAGTCTGATCCAGTCTTTGATCGGGATATCTTTTGCTCTGGACATTCTCCAGATATCACCCGCTTCACACTCAAAGCTCATAAGTTCTGTACCGTCTTCAGCTGTTACAGTAACTGTACCGGCTTCACCTAGCTCAAATGTTGTTGGGTGAGAACCGTACTCTTCCGCTTTTTGAGCCATAAGTCCGATGTTCTGCATCGTACCCATCGTACTTACATCATATTGACCGTTTTTCACACAGTCAGCCACCATCTCCTGGTGGAACATTGCGTAGGTACTGTCAGGGATCACCGCCACACACTCTTCTGCATTATCGTTTCTATCCCACTGTTTACCACCTTCACGTACCACTACCGGCATAGAAGCATCGATGATCACATCGTTTGAAGCGTTGAAGTTTGTTTGGCCTTTATGAGAGTCGACCATTGCGATTTTCGGGCTGTCTGCTTCAACTACTGCCTGGAATGCCGATTTGATCTCAGCTTCCTGCACATGGCCTGCGATCTTTTTCTCAAGATCAGACATACCAAGGTTAGGATTTACACCAAGCTCTGCAAAGGTATCTGCATACTTTTTGAACACATCTTCGAAGAAGATCTCAAATCCATGACCGAACATGATCGGGTCAGAGATCTTCATCATCGTCGCTTTAAGGTGCAGTGACCAGATCACACCTTTTGCTTTTGCATCTTCAATCGTCTTTCTGAAGAAATCTCTCAGTGCTTTTGCTGACATAAATGTACCATCAAGTACTTCACGATCAAGTGCATCGATTGTCGCCAACTCGTTATCGTTAAGAGCGATCGTTACTTTTTGACCCTTATCCATAGTCACAGACTTCTCATTTCCGTAAAAGTCTCCATTACCGCCCATATGTGCTACATATGCTTTTGAGTCTTCAGCATAAGGCTTCAATCTGTGCGGGTTTTTCTGAGCAAAATTTTTCACTGCTTTTGCTGCACGTCTGTCCGAATTACCTTCTCTGAGTACCGGGTTCACCGCTGAACCCAGACATACACTGTATTTCGCCTGAATCGCTTTTTCTTCATCGTTTGCCGGGTTTTCAGGATAGTTGGGGATATCGTATCCCTGGCCCTGAAGTTCAGCAATACATTCTTTAAGCTGCCCAACTGACGCTGAAATGTTTGGCAGTTTGATAATGTTGCCCTCAGGCTGAAGTACCACTTCGCCCAGTTTAGATAGTTCATCTTCAGCTTTTCCCATTGCTGCAAGTACACGCCCGGCAAGCGAAATGTCACTTTGCTCAAGCTCTACACCACCGGCAGCACAGAATTTAGATGCCATTGGGAAAAATGAATACGTTGCCAAAGCCGGAGCTTCATCAATTTTTGACCAAATGATTTTTGCCATAATTATTCCTTAATTTTAATTTTAATTTTAATAGAATAAGTGTAGCACTTTTTTTGTATAAGGAGAAAGAAACCCTCTGTTATCAAAAAGATATCCTTCAAAACTGTTTCTATATTTCACACTTTAGTGCTTTATCCACCAAAAGTTTTGCAGTTAACTCATTTTGATTTATAAAACTTTTGATCGGCAGATCTGAAAGCTCTTCAATATGTCTGCGGTCAGAAACTTTGAGAATGATATCTATATTGATATCAATATTGTGGATCGTTTCGCATATCAATCTTATCTTCTCATCATTATCAATGGCAATAATCACGGCAATCGCATTTTTAATATCCAGGGCATTAAGAAGCGTTTTGGACGCTGCATTACCGAAAAAAACACTGTCGCCTCTCTCTTGCCCCTGCTCTACCAGGCTTCGATCATGCTCGATAGCAGCATAGGTAATTCCCTGCGCTTTAAGCTCTTCCACCGTACGCTGTCCAAGCTGTGAATATCCGCAAACAACGATATGATGGGTGATACACGATGAACAGATGGGCTCCCGCATCGCCTCAGTCGGTTTTTGGTAAAAGAAGTTTATAAAAGCACGCACATGCTTCACTGCCAAAGAGGTAAAAATCAAAGAGACTACGACGACAGAGATAAGTATCTGCAACACTTCATCGTCTACCAGCTGATAGGATTTTGCCAAAGCAAATACTGCAAAGGAGAACTCCCCTACCTGTGCCAGAGCCAAGGAAGTCTTCAGCGCCCTTTTTGGGAACGAAAAGAGTATAGTGATCCCAAAAATGATCACCGCTTTTATCAGCAGAATTGCTATGGTCAATGCAGCGATCGTAAAGAAGTGTGCAGTAACGACATCTAGATTGATCTGAAGCCCGACCGTAATAAAGAAAAGCCCCAGCAACATGTCCCGAAAAGGAACAAGGTCTGCTTCGATCTGATATTTAAACTTACTCTCAGCAATCAACATCCCTGCGATGAAAGCACCTAGAGAATAGGAAAAACCGAAGAGGTGTGCCAACAGTGAAGCAGAAAGCACGATCAGCATGATCGCAAGGATAAAGAGCTCCTCGTGCTTGCTATCCACCACATATCCAAGGAATTTGCTTGTAGCATATTTACCCAATACAAAAAGTATAAAGATTACGGCAACCCCTGAGAGTACTGTCTCTATCATAATATCAATTAAAGAGGAGGTAGGTTCAGCCAGAAATGAAACCATCAGAAGAATCGGGATCACGGCAAGATCCTGAAAAAGCAGGATACCCAATGCATATCTTCCGTAAGGCCGATGAATATCCCCGTTTTTGTTGAGTGTCGTAAGTACGATAGCGGTAGAGGAGAGCGAGAGTGCCATACCTGCCACTAAAGCACTTTTTAATGACATATCAAACAGTGCGGCACTAAGATAGGTAAAGAAAGAAGCAGTGATCACCACCTGAAGTGTTCCGAAAATAAACACTTCTTTTTTCATACGTTTCATATGGGGCAGTGAAAACTCCAACCCTATAGTAAACATCAAAAAGACGATTCCAAACTCGGCAAGCTCAGCCAGGACATCCTCATCGATGCGTGCATAGTCAAAAAAGGTTGCGATGATAAATCCGGTCAGGATATACCCTACGATTGTAGAGATATCAAAACGCTTCAGCAGAAGGTTGACTCCAAGTGAAACCCCTACGGTTAATACGATCAATGCCAATATATTCATCTATCGCCTTTTTGCTTACTGAGAAGAACGGGAAGAAGTCATTCCGACATTCAACCAACTTTGAAGTCCGCCCCTATACCATTTCATCTTCTCAGGAGGAAACCCTATATCAAGCAGTGCTTCGATCATTTGAGGGGACTGTCTGCACCAGACACCGTTACAGAAAAAAAGTATTGTTTTTGCTTGAGAGAAATCATACCCCTCTTCCGTCTGTTGCACACCAAACAGTTTCAGTGCTTCCTGTTTCTTCTTTTCCCACTTTCCGCGCTCTGTAAAGTAAATAAACGGGATATTGACCGCACTTGGAATACTGAGCGCTTGATACCATCCTTTGCGCCTGCTGTCTACAAAGAGCATACTTGCATCGTCTTGCATCTCTTCAAGAAAATCCAATACTTCAAGTTCTCCATACGTATCGATCTTCTCATGCATTTTCATAGGAGAAAGTTTCCCTGCAGCAGTGATAAAGGTCTTTTTACAAAATTCCGGCACTTCTGCCTGCGCGTAGTTTTCACTCCAGAACGTAGGGCCGTCAAATGGAATTTCGCGACAACGAAGGTCAGAGTCTCTTGCAATCCTTACTTTCTTGGGTGAACCGTCCTTTGCCTGATAGGTTACTTCTATACTGTCTGCATGAAGCATCTTTATTTCATCAGTATATCCAAAAAGCGATAGTAAGACTACTATCCATAACAACTTAAACATATACTTCCTTTTCTTTTAATTCTCTACGGCCAAAAACTCTTCTCGATATACACCTAACGCTTTGGCTTCCTCCAAAATAAGCTCACTTACTCTGATCTTACTTTCAATGACCACATCAGCAAGTTTAGACTTGATATGAAGCTCCAAAGGACGTTTACCGGGATACTTTTCAGCCAGGCACATCAGCTCTTCAGCGATCTTCGGATCAGGCATCAGATTCAGTGAAAGGATCAGCGGCGGCTGTTCGGGTTCTTCCACATGTCTTTCTTCTTTTTTTACCTTAACCTTCTCTTTTTTGGCATCTTTAAGCGACTCGATCTTAAGGATACTCATGCGCGTAAAATCACCGTCTTTGGAGATCTTGATCTTAAAAGCGATCGGTTTGGTGATATCAAAATCCTCTTCAAGCTCTTTCAGCCTGTTCTCAAAGAGCATCAGCTCAATATTCCCGTGCAGGTCCATGACATTGGCGATACCGAATTTATTACCCTTTTTGCTGATCTTCTCTGTGATCTCTTCTATCTTCCCGATCAAAAGTGCCTGTGAGCCGTCCGCAAGGTCATCAATCTCGGAACTCAGTGTATAGTTGATACTATCGAGTGTTTCTCTGAACTTGTCCAGGGGGTGTCCGGAAACATAAAAACCTAAAGACTCTTTCTCCATCTCAAGGATCTCCAGCGGTTCAAATTCAGGCATATCACTCAGTGTCAAGCTCACGGCAGTCATCTCTTCACCGCCGCCAAAGAGCGAATTCTCCGCCATTTTTTTGGCATCTGCCGATTTCTTCGCCGCCTCTATGATATCTTCAACCTGGGAAAGCATCGCATGGCGAGAGTAGCCAAACCCGTCCAATGCTCCGGCTTTGATCAGTGATTCGATCACTTTTTTATTGACCTTGCTGGAATCTATCCTTGAAACAAAGTCGCTCAAATCTTTGAATTCGCCCTCTTTACGCGCTTCCAGGATAGATTTGATCGCGATATCTCCTGCACCTTTGATCGCTCCCATACCGAACATGACTACTTCTCTGCCCTCAAGCTCTTTTGCTTCAAATACAAGTCCGGAAATATTAACATCAGGCGGAAGCAGATCGATATCCATACGCTTAAGCTCATCGACATATTTGACCACTTTATCCGTGTTATTCTTTTCTAGTGTCAGAATCGCAGCCATAAACTCAGTAGGATAATAGTGTTTCAAAAATGAAGTATAGAAAGTGATCAGCGCGTAAGCGGCAGAGTGTGATTTATTGAACCCGTATCCGGCAAACTTCACGATCAGGTCGAAAAGTTCTTCCGCTTTAGCCCGGTTGAATCCTTTTTGCTCTGCACCATCCGCAAACTGCTCTTTGAGTTTGTCCATCTCCTCTTTGATCTTCTTACCCATTGCACGACGTACCAGGTCTGCACCGCCCAGACTGAATCCACCGATCGTCTGTACGATCTGCATCACCTGTTCCTGGTAAACGATGACCCCATAGGTCGGTTTGAGGATCGGTTCAAGTTCGGGGAACATATAGGTGATCTCTGCCCTGCCATGCTTACGTTCAACAAAGTCATCAAGCATCCCAGACTCCATCGGTCCCGGACGGTAGAGTGCCAGCATCGCGATCACATCCTCAAAGCCTGACGGTTTTAACTTCTTCGCCAGGTCCTGCATCCCTGCCGATTCGATCTGGAAGAGGCCCAATGTCTCACCGGTGGCGATATAGTCATAGACACCCCTGTCATTGATATCTTCTTCGATAAATTCAATACGCTTCCCGTAACGTTTCTCTACCAGTTTATTGGCCTCTTCAACCACGGTCAATGTCTTAAGCCCGAGGAAGTCGAACTTGATCAGATCCACATCCTCGACATACTTGCCGCTATACTGTGTTGCCAAAGTATCAAGCCCTGACGGCTTAAAGAGCGGTGTCTTCTTCCAAAGCGGTTCATTGGAGATCACTACTCCGGCGGCGTGGGTACCGGCATTACGGTTCAGCCCCTCCAGGGCAAGGGCGTACTCCCAGGTACGTGCGGCAAGAGGATCATTCTCCAACAACTCTTTGATCTTCGGCTCTTTCTCATACGAACTTTTCAGGTCGATTCCCAGCTCATCGGGGATCAGCTTTGCCATCGCATCAGCTTTGGCATAAGGCATATCCAGTACCCTTGCTACGTCACGAATCACCCCTTTGGCAAGCAGTTTACCAAAGGTAATGATCTGTGCAACATTCACGCGCCCGTATTTCTCGATCACATAATCAAGTATCTCCTGGCGGCGTGCCTGACAGAAATCCATATCGATATCCGGCATCGAGACACGTTCGGGGTTCAGGAATCTCTCAAAGAGCAAACCGTACGGCATCGGGTCGATATCGGTAATGCGGAGGGCATACGCTACCAGAGATCCCGCCGCAGACCCACGTCCCGGGCCGACAGGAATCCCCATCTCTTTGGCCGCATCCACAAACTCCCATACGATCAGCATATAACCGGGGAATTTCATACTGGTGATAATATCGATCTCTGTCTGCAGCCTGTCACGGTACTCCTGGTGCTTTGATGGGTCCACGATCTTCAGACGCTCTTCCAGACCGCGCCTCGACTCTTCGATAAAGAGGGCGGTATCGTTCGCCAGTGAATATTCTTCATCAGGCTCAGGCAGTTCAAGTCCTATCAAGGCAGCCTTCTCACGGGCAAACTTGAAGTTCGGCGGTGTCGGGTTCCCCAGCTTGATCTCCAGGTTGCATTTCTCTGCGATCTCCTGTGTATGCTCCAGTGCTTCAGGAATATCGGCAAAGAGTGCTGCCATCTCTTCCGGTGATTTGACATAGAACTCATGGACCGAGTGGCGCATACGGTTGGGGTCGTCATAGAGTTTGTTCATCGCGATACACATAAACGCCTCATGCGCATCGGCATCTTCGGGGTTGGTATAGTGGGTATCATTGGTAGCAACCAGCTTAATTCCCGTTTCCTGTGAAAGCTGTATGATCTGATTGTCGATGTTGTACTGGTCACCGATACCGTGACGCATGATCTCCAGATAGAAATCATCTCCGAATACCTCTTTGTACTTCAGTGCGACACGTTTTGCTTCGTCATACCCTTTGGCGCCGAACTTTACATTACGTTCGGAGAGATTGAGGTTCCAGTTGACCTCACCCTGCAGACATGCACTTGTACAGACAAGTCCTTCGGCATTCTCTTTAAGCAGCTTCCAGTTAATACGCGGGTAGTAGTAAAAACCGTTAAGGTAAGCCTGGGAACTCAAGTACATCAGGTTTCTATACCCTGTTTCATTTTTGACATAAAGGCAGAGGTGAAAACGCTGACGGATACTCTTGTCTCCGATATCGGGCTGGTTATGGACATAGGCTTCCATTCCTATGATCGGTTTGATTCCCTCTTTTTTCATCGTATTGTAGAAGTCTATGGTACCGAACATATTGCCGTGGTCGGTCATTGCTACAGAGTCCATCCCCAGCGCTTTGACCCTTTGTGCCAGCGCTTTGATCTTGTTGGCACCATCAAGGAGTGAATACTCGGTATGCAGGTGCAGATGGGTATATTTTGGTATATTTTTCGGCTCTTCTGACATGATTGACCTTTCTGTTTCTTGGATGGTATTTTAGGTAAATCTCCTTTAAATCCCGCTCTCTGCTAACAATAATCCAGTAGCATCCCCTCTTTCACTGGATGCATTGCTTCAGCCCCTCCTAACCTCTCAAGGATCGCAAGTCCGAAACATACTGCCGTTCCGGGCCCCTGAGAGGTCATCACGTTACCGTCGGTAACCACCTTGCTGTCTTCTCTGTATCCCGGATGGCTGATCTCATCCTTTGCACCAGGATAACAGGTATAGTCATTACCCAGTACCCCGGCTTTTTTAAGTACATACGGTGCGGCACACATCGCTCCGACCGTTTTGTTTGCTTTAAATTCCTGAAGCAAAGAGACTACCTTTGCATCCTCTGCAAGCGCATAGGTACCGTCCCATCCGCCAGGGAGCACCATCATGTCAAAATCCTCCGCACTGACATCAGCTATTGGAATCTCTGCCATCACCGTAATACCGTTTGCTCCGGACACTGCAGCATCCTTCCCGATATAAGCCACTGTCACTTCGATACCTCCACGACGCATCACATCGATCAATGCAACCGCTTCAAGCTCCTCAAAGCCTTTTGCCAGGGGTAATAATACTTTTGCCATCATCTTCTCCTTTCTATTTCATAGTCATATTAAAGATTATAACGATATAAAATCAATAAATGCTAAATAAAAAAACATAAAGTATCACTGTATTTAAAGAAGTGCATAGGTTTTAAAAGTGTTGCCTGCCATCCAGCGCAAAAAGATTTGGGCAGGATAATTTCGGGAGAGACCCGACTAAAAAAGATTATTTTGCTTTCTCCAGGTATTTTCCCTCAACCGTATCTACCTTGATCATCTCACCCTCAAGGATATGGAACGGTACCTGTACTACTGCTCCGCTCTCCAGAGTAGCCGGTTTCTTGCCGCCCTGCGAATCACCTTTGAAGTTCGGCGGTGTCTCAACGATCTTAAGTACAACTGTCTGCGGGATCTCTACCGAGATCGCTTTGCCGTTATGGAAGAGCACTTCTGCTTCCATCCCGTCTATCATGAAATCAAACGTCTCTTTACCCACCTGTTCATGTGTCAGGCCGATCTGATCAAAGGTCTCGGTATCCATGAACTGAAGAAATTCGCCATCATCATAAAGATACTGCATTGTTTTCTGCTCGAGCTCCGGTACCTCGAACTTATCCCCTGCATGAACCGTCTTCTCGATCACTTTGCCTGTTTGAAGGTTTTTGATCTTCACTCTTACGAAAGCTGCACCTTTGCCCGGTTTTACATGTTGAAACTCTGTCACTTTATAGGGGTTTCCGTCTATCTCAAGTCTTTTACCCTTTTTCATATCACCCATACCGATTGTAGCCATACTAGCTCCTCAAAATAGTTTTATTGGGCAAATTATATCGAATGGTTGGTTAATAAAAAGGAAGGGGGTTCCCACTGTTAGAAAAGTCCACCAACATGGTATCCACCAAAAGTATGAGAAGATACTCAAG
>JBEWPY010000054.1:0-11149 GCA_047689495.1 Candidatus Sulfurovum profundilacunae
AGTGGATAGTGGATAGTGGATAGTGGATAGTGGATAGTGGATAGTGGATAGTGGAAGATTTTCACTGTTGGGCTTTGCCCAACCTTAATTGATAAAAGCTTAAAGAAAAGCCTACCAAACCTCCTCCCTGCTCCCTACTACTTACTACTTGAGATCAGAACTTCGTTCCCATTGAGAACTCGAAGGTTGCTGTTTCATCGCCATCTTCAGGATTGATCGCCTGGGCAAATACAAGATTTATCGGACCAAATCCAGACTGCCATTCGACAACGGCACCGGCAGAGGCTCTTGAGATATCACCAAAATTCACTACTTCGGCTGTACTGCCGTCCCAGGTCCTGATCGAATCTGATGTCAATATACCGTAATCAACAAAAAATGCTAGCCTCATATTGGCTGCCTCTGAAAGCGGGATACTTGCTTCAATCGTATTGGTAAAGCTCGTTGTTCCTCCTACTCTTTCATCATCCCCGATCATAGGGGAGAGAGAATACGGTTCATACCCTCTCACTGAACCGATACCCCCCATAAAGAGTTTTTCACCTACAGGGATATATTGATCTTCTGAAAAGATCATACTGTATCTTGCTTTATATCTCAAAATAAGGTCATAATCCAGCAAGTCTTCCATACCGTAGAATGCACCGAACTTGGCAGACAGCTTTGTAAAGTTTGCATACTCTGTATAACCCGCTGATAAATTGTCACTTGACAAATCACCGTCCATTTGCGCAAACTCTATATTGGCTTCTGCGATAAATCCTTCCCTTGGGAGATAATAATCATCCGTATTGTCATATTTTACCCTGGCATAGAGTGATGTTTTTTGGTACTGGTCATCATATAACAGGCCGCTATACGTACTCGTACTCTCATTATTGTCTTCCGCTTTTGACTGGTTATCGATATATCCTATGCCCGCGGAAGCATAAAGGTGCCTGAAAAACTGTCTACCGATATTCACGCTGCCGCCCAATTGATCCTGGGTATAATCTATATACTCATACTCTTTTTTATAAAGACTTACCCCCAGACTATATAAACTGTCCCAAACTCTCGGATTTGTAAAAGAAAGGTTATAGTTTGTAGAAACCTCGGAAATATCAAATCCCAACTGAGAACTTAACCCTGAACCAAAAAGGTTTTTGTCTGAGATAGAGGCATTGATCATAAAACCTTCATACGAATCGTAACCTCCCCCTGCAGAGATAGAACCTGTCGGCGCTTCTTTCACTTTTACCAAAAGGTTGATCTTTTCTTCCGATACCCTTTGCGTTTCAATATCTACTTTCTCAAAAAAACCTGTTCTACCCAACGCCTTTTTTGAATCTTTAAGATCCGTAGCATTGAATTTGTCTCCCGGGGCCAAATAGATATATCTGCGAACCACTCTATCTTTTGTTACATCATTGCCTGAAATCATTACATCGTTGATTGTGACAGGTACCCCTTTTTGGATCACATAGTTCAAGTTGATCGTTTTTGCTTCAGGGTTTTTATTCATACGCGGTGATACCTTTGCATAGGCATACCCCTGGTTTCCAACCTTCTCTTTCAGGTTTGTCACATCTTTGCGCATACGCTTGATATCGAACACCCTGCCGCTTTTCAGCGAAAGATCATCCAATAACGCTTCATTATTTAATCCCAGGTCCTGTGAGATACTTACTTCCCCGACACGATACTGTATCCCTTCTTTAATCTGGTAGTCTACCGTGGCATTGTACGAACCGAAGTCTACACGCATCAACGGTTTACTCACATATGCATCAAGATATCCGTTTTGCATATAAACATCTTTAACCCTGTAAGCATCATATTCAAGCTGATTTACCTTGGCAACACCATCATCAAAGAGAGGGATCCATCCCAAAACTCCACTCTCTTTGTTTACGATATATGTACTGAAGTCACTCTCCCCGAGCGCATCGGCCCCCACAAAATGAACCTTTTTGATCTTGATTTTTTCCCCTTTGTTCACTTCAAATATCACAGATACGCTGCTTTCACTTATTTTGGAGGTACTGACCTCAACTACCGTATCATAATACCCTTGTGCTTCCAAACCGGCAATGATCGCAGCTTCTGCTTTGCGTACGTCTCTGGAGTCATAAAGGTCCCCTTTTTTAAGACCGCTGTTTGCCAATAGTTTTTTACCTTCATCACCTGATCCATATCCCTTGATCTCTATATTTGCGATCGCGGCTTTTTCAACAAAGTGATAGACAAGGACACTCCCCTTGCTCTCTACCCATACGTCTTTGAAATAACCTTGAGCAAAAAAGTTTTTGATTGATTGATTGATCTTGGAAACATTCATCTGGTCGCCCACACGAACACCGGATATCTCAGCGGCAGCTGTCGAGGAAAGGTGCGCAAGCCCCTCATACTTAATCTGTGTAATTCTCTGTGCCGACAGCAAAGTACCTGCCAGCAACAATAAAAGAACTATTTTTCTTAACATTCTCACTACCCTTAATCTACAATTTAATTTTGCATATAGTTTATCTTTTTCTTACTATCTGACACCTTAATCAGGGGTTAAAGTGCTTTAACAAAATCATGCTATAATCACCGCCTAAAGGATGGTTATATGAATCTTAAAAAAGTTGGTATCGTAGGTCTTGGGCTCATGGGAGGTTCGCTAAGTATTGCGCTGCAATCACTTCCCGACAAGAAGTACCGTTTTATAGGATTGGATCATAATAAAACACATCAGGAACAGGCACTTGAACTCGGCCTGGTTGATATGGTTGTTGAGAGTATAGAAGAGATAAGCAGGTGTGACATCATTATCCTTACTATTCCGGTAGATGGCATCATAGCTATTTCAACAGAATTTAAAAACCTGGATGAGCAGTCTACGATCATAGACCTCGGAAGTACCAAAGCAAAAATATCTGCCTCTATCCCGACAGAAATCAGGGCTAACTTTGTTACCGCACATCCCATGACAGGAACAGAGAAGTTCGGTCCCAAAGCAGCGACCTCCAAACTCTATGAAAACAAAGTCGTTGTCCTTTGTGATATGGAAAAAAGCGGAACGCATCAACAGGAGGTAGCCAGGGAACTTTTCACAGCGATAGGGATGAAACTGGTCTACATGGGAGCAGAAGAGCATGACAGGCATGCTGCCTTTATCTCCCATATGCCTCATGCGCTTAGCTATGCTTTGGCCAATGCTGTAATGAAACAGGAAGATGCAAACAGTATTGTCGCACTGGCAGGCGGTGGTTTCAGAGATATGAGCCGTATCGCCAAATCCTCTCCGCATATGTGGGAGGATATCTTCAGACAAAACAGGGGCAACCTCATTGAAGCGATAGAAAATTTTGAAACAGAACTCAAAAAGTGCCGACATATGGTTGAAAACAATGAATGGGAAGCACTGAATACCTGGATGGGTAAAGCCAACAAACTGCACGATATCCTATAGCCTATAACAAAACGTCACTACCAGATCCACCTCTTTGTCTACCAAAAACTCTATCTTCTCCCTTAATGCTTTTTTCCCGCTTCGGGCCGGGATGAGGATATCCCGGCCTACAATGCTTTGGCTTGAAACTTTTCAATCAGAGCCCTGAGTTCTTTTTTGTCTATCTCCACCGACTTCTCGCCGTTTTTCTTTGCATAGAGTTTTCGTACCATCTTTTCTACCTCTTCACTTTCATTGATATACGGATAGAGAAGCTGCAAAGCTTCATCATTTTTGTATGTTTTGCGACTGTTCTGAAAGCTCGATAAAAGTTTTAAAATGATGTACAGGGCAAGCATACCGGCCATAAACGCTGCAACAAGCATCCACCATGTTATCTGATACACATCCTTTGCGCTAACCTCCTGTTGATGCCCAATATCCCTGACACCGGTCTCGGCTTTCTCCCTTTTGCTCTCTTCGGTAGAAATCGTTGCCTGTAATGCACCTTTGTCCCCCTTTACTTTGATGTCATAGGAAGAAACTTCCAGCTTTTCCAAAACGGAAGTTTTGGGATTCCAGATCGTGAAACTTCGGGAAGGTATCGTAAAATCATTTTCAGAGATCATCGCAAAACTTTTGGTATAAAAACTGTAAAGTTTTCCTTCTTTCACCTGACTATGCACTTGTGCTTCATCAGAGTAGACCGTTACCCCGTCAATCTCATACTCCGGAAACTCAAAATCCTCCAGGTTTCCTTCTCCTTCGATCTTGACAGTAAGGTTGACGGGCTTATTGGCCTTTACCTCTGTGGCATCCACCTTTGCCGAAAGCCTGAATTCTCCAATGAGATCACTTTTTTGAGGCTGCGGTTTGACCTGTATAAAAAGATCATTGGAAGCGATATCATACCATTGAGTCACATAGCGGCCGAAAAAATCCCGACGTTGCAGATCAGCTTTACCCAGCTTGGCCTTTGCAGGCCCGATTGTAAAATTTCCATCTTTATTTGCGATCAACAGGTACTGCTTCTCTACTACGGTATAACCGTTTTGCCTGTATTGCCTGCTCTCGCCCAATGCCTTACTGTAAAAATCTTTCATCTCCGGATCAGTAAAGTTTGAAAGCTTCGCCCCCTGTATACGGTCTGAGACAGAGACGTACAGAGTCACAACAAAACTCTCTCCCGCGCTTATTTCGGTTTTACTGCTTTTCAGATCAAACGAGTAAAGGGCATCTGCTTTAAGCTGCGGTGCTTTGGAAGCAACGACTTTGACAGAGATCGGTTCGGTCTGATAGCTTTTTCCATCGATTTTAACCGTATAGGAAGGAATAGTCAGATCTTTTTGGGGAACAAAACCAATGACCTTGGTAGTGATCTTCTCACTTTTCATCTCTCCGTTGACATAAGCCATGTTTCTGCTGCTTTGCATAGAGGTTCCCACGACTGCTTCGCCCGCTATCTCAGAAATACGGGGGAATTCAACCTTATCCCCCTCGGCACTGATCTGCAGCTTGACAACATTGCCTTCGACCACTTCGGAAGCAGAGACTTTTGCTTCTACTGATGCTGCGTGAAGCAAAGTAGATAAGAAATGGCAGAGAATGGCCAGGATAAATAATTTTTTCATAAGATACTCCTCTCAATGCTCAGCACTAAACGCTTAACGCTAAATTTACCAAGGATTTGCATAACTCTTCTCCTTATTTTTTTCTCGGCCCATCTGATACATCATGGTAGGCATCTTCCTGTCTCCCATTTTCTTCATGAGCCGTTTCATCTCTTTTGCCTTCTGCTTCTCTTCCTCACTCATTTGAGCAGGCTGGGCACCTGAATCAGCCTGCTCCTGTTCTCTTTTCTGTTGATCGTCTTTTGGTTTTTTCTCTTTTTTCTTTGGTTTCTGCTGTTTCTCTTCGGGTGTTTGGGCTTGCCCTTTTTGATCCTGCTTCTCCTGTTGTCCTTGACTCTTCTGCGGCTCTTTTTTCTGCTTGTTTTTGTTTCCCTGATCCTGCTTCTGCTGTTGCTTTTTGTTCTCTTGCTGCTTATTTTGCCGATTTTGCTGCCGGCTCTGATCTCCTTTCTGCTCTTTGTTCTGCTGATCCTGCTTCTGCTGTTGCTCCTGTCTTTTCTTTTCTTCCTGTTCTTTCATCTTCTTTGCCAATTCAAGATTAAACCGTGTATCTTCATCCTCTTTTGCTTCAAGCGCTTTCTCATACGATTCTATCGCCTTCTCCCACTTTTTTTTCCGGAAGTAGCTGTTACCGATATTATGCTCTCTAATCGCCGGAGCAATACCTTCTGCACTCTCATAGGATTTGATCGCTGCATCGTAGTTTTTGGACTTATACTGGGCATTGCCGATATCATATTTTGTCTGCGGCAGGCTGGTATCAAGCTGTTTAAAAAGTGTCTTGCTCTCGGTATACTCTTTTGCTTCGTAAGCCTTGTGTGCTTTCTCTATGGTTTTAAAGTCCGTCAAGCCTGCTATCGCAGGAGTGAAGAATAAAGAGTGAAAAGTGAAGAGTGTCAGCATGCTTTTTATTGAAAAGCTTTTTTTTACAAATATCATTTTGAAAAAATGCTTATTAAACTTTTTCATTTTTAATTTTTCATTTTTCATTTCTATTTCTCCCTCTGAACGCTATGCGCTGAACGCCGGGCACGTTTTCTCGGCAGGGAACTGAATGCGATCAAGAGAAGCAGCAGCGCCGTACCAAGAGGATAGTAGAAGAGCTCCGTTCTCTCTTTGACCCTTGTTTCTCCCTGCTGCTTGTGCTGATAGCTGCTTCGCATCCTTTGCACCAGTTCGCTGATATCTTTTTTCCCGTGACTGGCAACGATACCTTCACCGCCGCTCTTTTTCGCCAGAGCAAGCAGCGCATCATTTCTCTGGGTAATGGCGATCGTTCCGTCCTCAAGCGTATAGGGTTTGCCTTCTGCTGTCAGTACAGGGGCTCCCTTGGTCGTACCGATAAGTACCACATAAAGATCGATACCCTTCTCTCCAAGTATATCGGCAAATCCTGCAATCGCCTCTTCATCACCTCCATCGGTAAAGAGTACGAGGATCTTGGTCTTTTGCTCCCGAAGTACGTCACCGGCCAACAGTCCCAGTTCGGAAAAGTCCGTTGATGCCATACTGATATAGCTGTCATCCACCCCTTCAACCATCATCTGTAAAGTCTGTTTGTCCGTAGAAAACGGTGCCAGAATAAAAGGAGAGTGTGCAAAGGAAAGAACACTGATCTCGTCACTTGGCATTGCTTCAAACAGTTCATACATCTTTTTTTTGGCAAATTCGAGACGGTTGGGATAAAGATCGGTACTTCGCATCGAACCCGAGATATCCAACCCCGCCAAAAGGCTGAGTCCTTTCATCTCAACAACCTTTTCTCCCTTTTCTATCACAGGGCGCGCAAGCGCTATGATCATCAAAAAGATCGCCAGGAACATCATCATATTCCTTACCTTCAGCGGGACGCTCTCATCACTTGCACTCAAACGTTTGAGCACCGCTTCATCAAAGACACGGGATATTCTCTCTTTATTGGTCGAAACCAGCAGAGCAAAGAGGATGAAGGGGACTATCAGTATCCAAAAAAGATATGGATTTGAAAATGTCATGCATACTCCTTTGACTGAAGCAGGAAGCAGGAATTAAAAAGTAGAAATTTTGGTGAGATTTGAAATTTGCAAACTTTTCTTTTGCTGAACAAAAGTATTTCGGAGAAATGCATACATTCATTCCTACTTCCTACTTCCTCATTCCTCATTAATTATATCCCCCTGCTGTTTCTAAAATAGATATAAAAAAGCAGACTCAGGATCGCCGCCAACAGTGGATAGATATAGAGGTAGGTATGCTGTACCACACGCTTGTCATCGATCTTTGTCACTTCCAGTTTGTCGATCTGTTTATAGATACTGCTCAGCTCACTGGCATCCGTGGCGCCAAAGGCCTGCGTACCTCCCGCATTTGCCAGAGCCTGAAGATAGGCAGCATCATAATCCCTGTTGGGATGCCCGATACCGATCACATAGAGTTTGATATCCTGCTTTTTGATCATCTCAAGTACCTCTTCGAGTGCTACTTTGCTGCCGTTATCGATACCGTCAGTCAGCAAAATAGCGATCTTGGATTTTGCTTTGGATTTGCTAAGCATGTTGTAACTCTGTACCAAAGCGTCCTGTATGGCGGTACGCCTTCCGTTGATCATACCGATATACTGCATCGAAACAATCTTTTGCAAAAACTCTTTTTCAAACGTAAGCGGTGAAGCGATATACGAGATCGCCCCGAAACTGATCAGTCCGATACGGTCGTTTTCGCGTTTTCCTATAAAGTCTTCTACAACTTCCTGAACAACCTGAAATTTGTTTCTGAAAGGATCGTTGACATCAAACCCCGGTTGAAGCATCGACTCGCTTGCATCCGTGATCAGGACGATATCACGTCCCTCTTTTTTGGTATTGGTATAGCTTTTCGTGATCACCGGGGAAGCAAGTGCGATGACCGCTGAAACGATCCCAAACCACTTAAGGAAGAGCAGCAGTGAACTTTTATGCGCGCTCCCTGCCACCAGTTTTTGTACATGGGGGAAAAAGATCGCACGGCTTCTCTCACTGCACCACCTCGCACAGAGCAGAAACGGCAGGATCAAGAGCAGGAGATAAGGAAACTCGAGACTAAATTGACCCATCTGCCGCCTTTACAAAAAGATGAAACTGATTCAGTGTATCCTGATCGACCTCATCAACCGTTTTTTTATACTTATACTGCTCCAGCATCGGCTCCAGCTGGCTGAAAAGCTCCCGGCGCCTCTCATCAGTCGCCAACAGCCTGGCATATCTGGTTGCCTGATAAGCGGAAGCTTTGCTATCCTTCCAATCTATCTTTTTAAGTTCGGCAAGATAGCGCTTCTCGAGGTTGATTTTGCGGTTCTCCCAGAGTTTTTTGAGAACAAAGAAAAGTACCCCCGACCCAAGCAGAACCAAAAAACCGATCAACCCCCAATAGAGATAAAACGAGTAATCCGGTATCTCCAGCAGCGGTTTGATATCTCTGAGCTGTGCAGTGAGATTTTGCTCTGTCGGTTCTGCCGCCATAGCAAAAGTGAAGAGTGAAGAGTGAAGAGTGAAGAATTTTGGCTTGTACTGCTCTGCAGTACCTTGATTGAATAAAAGCTTTCCAATAGAAAGCATACCGACATTCCTCATTCCTAATTCCTCACTCCTCACTCTCATCATGCTCTCCTCATCGATTTCATCAGTTTGAGCGACGGCTCTTCATCCGTATAGACCTTTACAAAACGGATCCCCTGCTTTTTGAACTGTCTGTAAAGCTTCTCATCATTCTCATGGATCGCTTTTTTATAAGCATTGAGGGCTCCGCTGTTGATATCCCCTTCAAAGCTCTCTCTGCTCTCCATGTCGATCAGTCTCAGATATCCGAGCTCACTGGGATCCTCTTCAAACCTGTCGCGTACGATCACGGCAACGACATCGTGTTTTTTACTTAGAAGCTTCAGATCGATGTCGCCGATAAAATCCGAAAGGATAAAAAGCAGTGATTTTTTCTTCAAACGATGATTGAGTGTCTCGGTCAGTTTCGCAAAATCCGCCTCTTTCCCCAAAAGATCAAACGCTGTAATGTCCTCTACGGCTTTATGGATGGAGAAGTGCTTCTTGCTTGGTTTGCTTCGTTCATAAAGCTCATCGGCAAAGAGTATATGGGTAAAGAGGTCGCTGTTCTTCACTGCAGAGAACCCCAGTGTCGCGACCAGTTCTGCCACAATATCGCTTTTTTGCCTCACCGTACCAAAGTACATCGACCCGCCAAGCATTGAAACCACCACGACGTTGAGTTCGCGTTCTTCTTTGTATATCTTGACGAACGGTTTACCCAGCTTTGCCGTCGTCTTCCAGTCGATCTTTCGTACATCATCCCCATAGATATACTCACGAAGCTCTGCAAACTCAAAACCTTCACCCTGAAACAGAGAAGCATTATTTCCAAGCATATCGCCATAGACCTGCTTACGGGTTTTAAGAACGATCTTTTTAGCCGTACGATTCATCGGAGTGCCTCCGATGAATCAGTGAATAGTGAATAGTGAATAGTGAATAGTTTCGGACTGCTTTCTTCTCGAAAGCTTTTATCATATACTTTATAATACATTTTCACTCTCCATTTTCAAAAGCGGAGCCACTGCACCGCATACGACAATTCCTAACTCCTCACTCCTACTTCCCGATCCTATGGAATCGGTACCGCCGCCAATATCTTCTCAATGAGCATATCCTGCGTGATATCTTCTGCCTGCGCTTCATAACTCAGGATAATACGGTGTCTGAGCACCTCTTTGGCGATATAGGCCACTTCGATCGGAGAGACATAGTCCTGCCCCTTGAGGTATGCGATCGCACGGGCAGCTTTATACATATCGATACTTGCCCTTGGAGAGGCACCGAACTCGATATACGGCTCCAGCTCCTCCAATCCGTATGCCCCGGGCTCTCGTGTCGCATGAACAAGCTCGATCATATAGGCTTCGATCTCTTCATCCATATGCACGTCAAGCGCCTCTTTCCGGATCGTTTCCAGATCTTCCGGACTTGCTGCCTGTTCTATCTCTTCAAAACCGTTATTGGCCACCCTGCGGGCGATCTCAAGCTCTTCCTCTTTCGTGTTGTATCCCACGACCACTTTCATCATAAAACGGTCCAGCTGTGCCTCGGGCAGTTCGTACGCCCCCTCCTGCTCTACAGGGTTCTGTGTCGCCATAACAAGAAAGGGCAGATCGATCTTGAAAGTCTCATCACCGATCGTCACCTGTCGCTCCTGCATCACTTCCAGCAGGGCAGACTGCACCTTTGCCGGGGCACGGTTGATCTCATCGGCTAAGAGAAGGTTGGTAAAAACCGGACCTTTTTTGATCTTGAAAGAGTTGTTGGTCGGGTCATAGATCTCTGTCCCTATGGTATCCGAGGGAAGAAGGTCAGGGGTAAATTGAACGCGTTTAAAATTCAATCCCAGTGTCTTTGCCAAAGCATTCACCGCCGTGGTCTTTGCAAGCCCGGGAACCCCTTCCAGAAGGATATGGCCCCGGCACAAAAGCCCTGTCAACAGTCCTTCGACCATCTTCTCCTGCCCTACAAGGACTTTGGAAATCTCTGTTTTGATATTTTGTACGATTTGACTCAATTTCCTCTCCTAAACAATAGTAAAAAAGTATACTTCAAGCAAGTTAATTGAAGTTTAACATCCCTAATGCTGCCGTAATAACGCTGTATAAAGGCTTTAAAATATCTTCTCTTAAGAAGCCTCTTTCAGGTATCCCATCGATACCTGGCATGAGTCTCTTGATAAGTCTGTCAAATTAAAAAACAGAGGGGAAAGTAAAATATCTTATCCTGCATTAAAAGTCATATCTTAATCCAAGAGAGACGGCATCCATATCAGGGACATCAGATTTAATAAGCAGACGTTGATAGTCCAGAAAAAGGCTCCACCCTTTCCCCTGATCTGCATATCCGTCAAAATCTCTTTCAAAAATAGGATTTGGGTTCTCATCGGTTTTATAAGAATCATAATCTTCCTTTTTATCTGAAAGATCATACTCTATCCCTATACCCGCAGAGAATCCCCAGTCATTATCGAAATAATTCAACCTTGCGCCGTTTCCCAGATTTTCCGTATATCCATATCCAAGCAGTGCATAGAGATTGACTCT
>JBEWPY010000055.1:0-11111 GCA_047689495.1 Candidatus Sulfurovum profundilacunae
ATTTTTCAATAGGGGGATTTAAAAATCCCCATAGATGAGTGTATCATTATTTTTGGGAAGCTTTGGCGTGTTTGTCCGTTTGTCCGTATCAGCCCTAAATCCTCCGCCGAGGCTGACATAGAGTGCTACGGCAGATTTCAGGGTTTCAAATTTGATGCTCTCTTTGGAGAGGGCAACGGCAAACTCCTCTTTTCTCACTTCCAAAAATTCCAGATGGTCGGTAAACCCTTGTCTGTACTGCTGTTCGACAATCTGTTTTTTCTTTTTGATCGCACGGTGTCTTTTTTCCTGGGAACGGAGCCTTTTTTTGTTTGAGGCATAGGCATGCAGCGCGTCTTTGACTTCGCCAAACGCTTTTCTGACACTCTCCCGGTATTCTGCCAATGCGATCTTTTGATCGATTTTTGTGATTTCTATATTGGCTTTTATTTTTCCAAAGTCCAGGATCGGTGCAAGGAGATTGCCCCCGACAGAGTAGGTGTCGTTATCGGAAGTGAAGAGATGGTTCAGGTCACCGCTTACATATCCTGCGGCGCCGCTCAGGGAGATAGAAGGGAAAAAGGCACTCTTCGCGACAGATACCTCGAAGGCGCTGGCTCTGACTTTGGATTCCGCCGCCCGGATATCCGCTCTTCTCTGGAGTATGTCCGACGGAAGATTTGACGGTACCGGCAGGGAGTTTGTGCTGTAGCGGGCTGATGCGACAGGGTATCTGCCCTCATAGATATCTTTCGGTGATTTTCCAAGAAGGATGCCGGCAGCTGTCTGATAGGAACTCAGGAGATCTTTCTGTTTGATCATCCGGTCATAGAACATCTCTACGAGAGACTCCTCCTGCAAGAGATCACTCTCCCGTATGATGCCGGCTTTGTACTGTCTCTTCATATAGTCATAAAATGCTTTTTCATTCAGATGCTGCTCTTTTGTTACCTGATAGATCCCGGTATTGGTTTTGAGCCCGAAATAAGAGATGATGCTGTCGGCGATGATACGCTGTTTGATGCTCTCTTGAAGATAGGACTCCCTCATCATCTCTTCAAATGCGGCCATTTTGCTGTTTTTGAGTCTGCCCCAGAGGTCCAGTTCATAAGAGGCCATCGCACCCAGGTCAAATTGATCATAGGTGTATCCCTGATCAACGGAAACCGTGTAGCTTTGTGTCTTCGAAGCAGATCCGTAGGCATCGATTTTCGGGAGCTGTTCGGTTTTTTTGATATTTAAATATTCTCTAAACCGCATGGCATTGAGCGCTGCCATTTTGAGCTCGCTGTTGTTCGCTAACGCTTCCTGAACGAAAAGGTCCAGTTTTTTGTCATGAAAATTTTCCCACCACCTGTCATTCAGTAATTGTCTGTCCCGATCTTTGATCCCGCTGTTTTGCGGAAGAGCAGTCTCTGGAATATCAGGGGTTTGGGTCAGCGAACAGCCGCTTATCATCAAGAGGCTCAAGGCCATAGTGAAATGTCTCATTGGTTTGCCTCCTTCTTTTTGAAGCTGAGTTTTGAAATCCACACATAAAAGAGCGGGATAAATACGATCGCGATAAATGTCGCTGCGAGCATACCGCCGATCACTCCAGTACCGATAGAGTGTCTGCTGGCTGCACCTGCACCGCTGCTGATCGCAAGCGGTATCACCCCGAGAGTAAAGGCCAAAGAGGTCATAATGATCGGTCTCAGCCTGATCCTGGCTGCCTCGATCGCCGCATCGTAGGTGCTCAATCCTTCTTCTTTTTTCTGCATTGCGAACTCTACGATCAGGATGGCATTCTTCGCTGCCAGGCCGGCAAGTACGAGCAGTCCGATCTGGAAATAGATATCGTTTTCAAGGCCTCTCAGAAGCGTGGCTATGATCGCGCCGAATATTGCAAACGGTACAGCCAGGATGACCGAGATCGGCATAGTCCATTTTCCGTACTGTGCCGCGAGTATCAGGTAGAGCAGGACCATACCGAAACCAAACGCAAGGGTACTGCTGCTTGCGATCTGTTTCTCCTGGAATGCCGTTCCGATCCAGCCCAGAGTGTACCCCTGGGGAAGCACTTCGGCTGCCACCTCTTCGATCGCCTTGATCGCATCCCCGGAACTGTATCCCGGGGCAGGCTGCCCTGAAATTTTTGCCGAAGGGAAGAGGTTGAACCGTTCTGCAAGGTCCGAGCCGGTTACTTTGGTAAACTGTACCAGTGAGCCTACAGGGATGAGCGCTCCTTCGCTGTTCCGTACAAAGACTTTGTCAAGATCCTGAGGATCTTTTCTGAATTCGCCTTTTGAAGCGATATTGACCTTGTAGGTACGCCCGTAAAGGTTGAAATCGTTGATATAGTAGTTTCCGAATGTTGCATTCAGTGTTTCATAGATATCCGATACGCTAACGCCTTTTGCTTTGGCCTCTTCCATCTTTACCAGTATTCTGTACTGCGGTACATTGGCATTAAGCGTTGTCCTGACGCCTGTCAAATCTTCACGCTGGTTTGCTTTTTGGATGATCTGCTGGATATAACCGTTGATCTCATTAACATCCGCACCGGTTCTGCTCTGCACATACATATCAAATCCGCCGGTCATACCCATTCCCCTGATCGGAGGAGGGAGTACCGGGATGGAGAATCCGTTCGGGATCGCCATCATCTCCTTGGAGAACTGTCCTGCCAGTGCCTTTGCATGCTGGTTTGGAAGCGGTCTCTCGTCCCAGGGTTTGAGCTTGACGATCGTTGCGGCTGCATTGGTTTTTTCTGCAAATGTCATAAAGTCAAGCCCGGTAAAGGATACCACATGGTTTACGTTCGGGTTTTTGGCGATGGCATCATAGATATCATCGGTCAATGCTTCTGTCCTGTTGAGTGAGGAAGCCGGGGGGTTGTAGCTCAGGACAAAGATCGTTCCCTCATCCTCCTGCGGTACCAGTCCCGTTTTCATCATTTTGAGCATATCGAAAGAGGCATAGATCAGTGCAGCGAAGAGGAGGATGCTGATCACACTGTATCGAATCGTTGCTTTGACGGTTTTTGTATAGCCCTCTGTCAGTCTCTCAAACAGGTTATTGAACCACTTGAAGAACCCTTTTGGTTCGTTGTGCACAGGCTTCAGGATCGTTGCACACAGAGAAGGGGTCAGTGTCAGCGCAACAAAACCGGAGATCGCCACAGAGATGGCAATGGTGATGGCAAACTGTTTGTACATCTCTCCCGTCAAGCCTCCAAGGAATGCTACAGGGATAAACACCGCAGAGAGCACCAGTACGATCGCTACCAGTGCGCTGGAAACCTCCTTCATTGCGGTAAAAGTAGCTTCTCTCGGGCTGAGTCCTTCGCTCATGTGCCTTTCGACATTTTCGATCACGATGATGGCGTCATCGACCACGATACCGATGGCAAGTACGAGGCCGAAAAGCGTCAGGAGGTTGATACTGAACCCAAAGAGGTGCATCCCCGCAAATGCACCGATGATCGATACGGGGACCGCCAGCATCGGGATCAGCGTAGCTCTCCAGTTCTGCAAAAAGAGGAAGATCACGCCAATGACCAGAATAAGGGCTTCAATGAACGTATATACCACCTCTTTGATGGAGATTTCGACAAATTTTGTAGCGTCATAAGGGATCTCGTAGGAGACGCCTTCAGGAAAATTGTCAGCCGCAGCGGCAAGTACTCTTTTGGCTGCTTCTGCCGTATCGAGTGCATTGGCGCCTGATTGCAGGAAGAGTGCTACAGGGATCGCAGGCACATTGTCGAGCTTGGATACAAGGCTGTAGTTCTGCGCTCCCAGTTCTATCGTCGCGACATCTTTCAGCTTGAGAGAGGCACCGTCTTTTCGTGAGCGCAGTATGATCTCGTCAAACTCTCTGGGATCACTCATGCGTTCCTGCGCCAGGATGGTATAGGTGAACATCTGTTTTTCATCCAGAGGTTCCGCACCGAACTGTCCTGCGGCATACTGCGCATTCTGTTCTTTGACTGCATTGATCACATCTTTGGGCGTCAAGTCGTACAGAGCGAGTTTTTCGGGATCTATCCATACCCGTATGGCATAATCTTTTGCCCCGAAAATCACGACATCGCCCACTCCTTTGATCCTTTTCAGGTCATCGGTGATATTGATCAGTGCATAATTGGATAAATAGGTCGTGTCTCTGCTTTTGTCCGGTGAATAGAAAAGAGAAACCAGTAGCATACTCGGAGATCTTTCATAGACTCTGATCCCCTGTCTCTGTACCGCTTCAGGAAGACGTGAGAGTGCAACCTGCACCCTGTTGTTTACATCGATCTTGGCATCGTCCGGGTCTGTACCGACTTCGAAAAAAACATTGATACTGACTCTTCCGCTGTCTTCTGCTTTTGAACTCATATAGATCATGTTCTTCGCGCCGTTGATCTGCTCTTCAAGCGGTGCCGCTACTGTTTTGGAAAGTGTTTCGGCACTCGCCCCGGGATAGGCTGCCGATACTACGATCTGGGGAGGTACGACTCTCGGGTACTGTTCTATAGGCAATGTTGCCATAGAAACAGCTCCGGCAAGGAGGATAACGATAGAGACAACCGCGGAGAAGACCGGGTTCTTTATAAAAAATGCACTGAACATCTATTTCCCCATCACAACGACTTTGGTATTCGGTCGCACTTTCGGGATGTTGTTGATAATGATCTTCTCTCCCTCTTTGAGCCCGCTTTTGATGATGATCCCCTCTTTGGTAAGAGTACCTGTATTAACAGGCCTCATTTTTGCAGTGCCGTTCTCAACGATATAGACCATGGCACCTTTCGGCGTCTGCAGGAGTGCTTCTTCGGGGATCACTGCCGTATCCGGTGCAAGCAGCCCCTTGATACTGACTTTTACAAAATCTCCTGCCAGCAACTTACCGTTTTTATTGTCGATCTTTGCCCTGATAAGGAGCGTGTTGGTATGTTGATCGATCTCGGGAGAGATGAAGTCGATCGTTCCGTTTCCTTCTGACTCATTATTCTGCCGATCTGCTATTTTGATCACCGTACCCGGTTTTTTGATCTGTGAAAGATAAAGTTTGGCATCATTTTGGGGGAGAGAAAATTCTGCATGCAGCGGATCGGTATTGGTGATATTTGTCAGGACAGAACTCTCCGTGCCATCCTCGATATAGTCGCCAACATCATGATTTTTGATGCCTGCGATACCACTGATCGGTGCCTTGACCATGGTATAGTCAAATTCGATCCGTGCCAGTTTCAGATTGGCTTTGGCACTGGATAGCTCGGCTTTGGCATTCGCGTACTCGTAGAGATAGGTATCTATCTCTTTCTGGCTGATGGCATTGGTCTTTTTGAGAACTTTTGCTCTTTCCCAGTCTTTTTCGGCTCTTTGAAATGTTGATCGGGCTTTTTCAAGTACAGCCTGCGCTGTTTCCAGTTTTGCTTGAAAGATATCCTGTTCGATAGTGTAGAGAGGATCACCTTTTTTGACAAAAGCCCCTTCGGTAAAGTGCTTTGCTTCCAGAATACCTGAAACTCTTGCCACGATATCTACTTTTTCATAGGCATGAAGAATGGCAGGATAGGTTTTTTGAAGGGTTGTGTCTTTATAGTGTACTTCATGAACAGCAACAGGCAGAGGGGGCATCTTCTGTGTCTTGGGCGATTGATTTTTACTGACAGCTTTACTGTCACCGCATCCGCTTAATCCTAATAAGAGTGTGCTTAAGAGTAGGGTACTCAAGCACCTTGTCTTCATCGGTTTCATTATATCTCCTGCATCATAATATTATATCTTGCCGGAAAGATATCATGAGTTGGCTTAAATTATCTTTCTGGAAAGATGAATAAATCAAACTGTTATCTAATTTATTATACAATTTACGAATAAATGAGTATTTTAAACAGGTAGAAAGCAGTGAGATGAAGCAGGATATGTTAGCCTTTATAGAAGAGAAGCACAAATTTTTTGAAAAGAACCTCCCCGGTCAATATCCGGGATACAAAGCGTTGTTAAATATAGGATTGCCTCTTGTGCTTGTCAATAAACTGGTTAGCGAAAAAAAAGAGAAAATGTTCTCTGCCTACAATATATCCTCATCGGAGTTTGATGTTTTAATGACTTTATTGTGTCACCATGAACCGATGAGCCCCACCAACTTATATGAGGGCATGATCTTCTCATCGGGCGGGATGACAAAACTGCTTAAAAAACTGGAAGACAAAAAGATGATTCGGAGAATACCGTCTCAAAAAGACAAGAGAAGTCTGCTTGTTGCTTTAAGCAAAAAAGGAAAGGCGCTTGTCACTGATGCGTTTGGCGATGTTGTGACGATTAATAAGGAAGTTTTATCCAAGCTTGATGAAAAAGAACAGGCTGCACTTGAAACTCTTTTGAAAAAGCTGCTGACAGGGCTTTCTTAGTTCGATAAGATGTATTTTTGCCCCCCTCTCATCAACATGAAAACGTCAGAATGCCAACCTTTCGGGAAGAGGTGTATCCGGTAGATAATGAGAAGTTAAAACTATTGATATATAATATCTCATAACGTTTTATTATACGTTATCAGGACAAGGAAAACTATGGAAATTACTTCCAATCTTACACTCGAGCTGGCGGATCAGCCTTTTTTGCTTGAAAAGAGGATAGAACTTTTAAAAGCGATCAAAAACCATGGTTCTATCTCCAAAGCTGCCAAAGCCGTTCCAATGAGCTATAAAGCGGCATGGGATGCTGTGGATACGATGAATAATCTCTCTCATGTGCCTATCGTATCCAGGGAGACCGGCGGGAAAGGAGGGGGAGGGACCACCTTGACCGAATACGGTGAAAACCTTCTCAAAACATATCTGGTACTTAAAAAAGAGCAGAAACGTTTTTTGGAACGTTTAAAATCAATGACCGATGTGGACAAAGGGACACTCAAAACAATAGGGAGACTATCGATGCAGATCAGCGCCAGGAACCAACTCTCCGGGAAGATAAAAAAGATTGACAGGGGAATGGTCAATGCCCAGCTCTCCGTGCAGCTTAAAAGCGGGAATATGCTTCTTTCGGTCATCACGAACAATGCGGTGGAGACTTTGGGCTTAGAAGAGGGACAGGAAATCACGGCTTTTTTTAAATCGACATCGGTGCTTCTGGGCAGAGGAAAGATGCAGATCAGCGCACAAAACCGCTTTGAAGGCATAGTGGAAAGTGTGCAGAAAGGAAAGGTCAATGCAGAAGTCGTGGTCAAAGTGGGTGACCTCGACAGGATCGTCGCGGTAGTGACGAAAGAATCGGTAGAAGAGCTTGGCGCAGTCCCCGGCAGTATTATATGTGCGGTGATCAAGTCTACCGATATCATGATCGGAAAGTAATATACGTATCTCTTAATATTCTGATAGGTTGGGGAAAGAATGAAGCAGCAGAAAGATTACATTTTTTTTCAAAAGCAGATCAGATTATTGGTTTGGCTCTCTTTGGTACCCGGATTGGTCTATGTGTTTTTTGGATACCAGTTCGGCCTGTTTGCTTCTGCATTTGGGTGGTATACGGCGATGGTATTGATCTCGGGCTACGGTATATTTCTTGATCATCAGTTTACCCATATCAAAATGGATCAGAGCGAGTTGGTCCACTGGTACAGGCGAGTCGTCCTTTTCATGTATCTTCTTTTTACCTCCTGGATGATTGCTTTTTTACTCTACTCTACGGAGACTGAGTATCATCTCCACTATATAGCCATTTTTACACAGCTTGGGGCTTCGGTTGTTGCCTCTGCGCTTCTGGTAAATGACAGGAAGATGTATGTACCGATCCTTTTGATCCTGATGATTCCGTTGATCCTCTATTTTGGGTTGATCGGAACCTGGTACGGATATGTGCTTTCGCTCTTTTCAACAATCTTTTTAGGCGTTCTGTTTTATGCTTCGAACAATACTTTCATACTCATACAGAGAAATTACTATAACGCTCATCTCGATTTCCTTACCGGACTCTACAACAGACGCTACTTTATCGAGTATATGGAATCTATGATTGAAAGGTTTCGTGTTACCGAAAAAAGTGCCTATATACTCTTGATTGACCTGGACCATTTTAAAAATATCAATGACTCTCTTGAGCATGATATCGGAGATTTGGTACTCAAGGAGGTAGCTCGCCGAATCAGTGAATTTTGCCGACGTTCTCATATCGTAGCAAGACTGGGAGGGGATGAATTCGTCGTTGTGAGCAAAGAGTTTGACAGGAAGGAAAAGCTGAGCAGAGATATGAAAAAGTTTGCAGACAGCCTGCTTGAAAAGCTGAAAGAACCCTATATCATAGAGCATCATCATCTCTATATCGGCGCCAGTATAGGTTTAAGCAAAATTGAAAAGACGATGAAGGATGGACAAAGTTTTCTCAAAGAGGCAGATATCGCCATGTATGAGGCCAAAGCGCCTGGAAGAGAAGGTGTTATCCTCTTCAATGAAGTATTGGCAAAACGTGTAAAGAGAAAACTTCTTATCGAGCAGAGGCTTCATCTTGCGCTTATTGAGGAGAGTATCGATATCTACTACCAGCCGCAGGTTGATAATGAGAGGAAACTGATAGGGTGTGAGGCGCTTGTCCGGTGGGATGATGAAAAACTGGGAGCGGTCACTCCTGCCGAATTTATCCCTATTGCCGAGAGTACGGGGCTGATCATCGAGCTTGGGGAGTATGTACTTGAAAGGTCGTTAAAAGCACTTCATGGGTGGTTGTCCTGTGGATTTGAGATCAATCAGTTTTCGGTAAATATCAGTGTGAGACAGCTCTTTTACGGAAATTTTGTGGAGAGAGCAGAAGTGCTCATGGATAGATACCTGGAGGAGAAAGAGCGAAGCAAAGTAGTTTTTGAGATCACTGAGAGTGTACTGGCAGCAGATATCGATAAAGGTATAAAGATACTTTCGCAGCTTAAAGGACTTGGCATTTCTCTCTCAATGGATGACTTTGGGACGGGATACTCTTCATTAAACTACCTCAGAACGCTCAATATAGATGAGTTGAAGATTGACAAAACCTTTATTGATCACCTGCTTGAAAGTGATACAGACAAAGTAATGGTATCAACGATGATCTCTATCGCCAGAAATTTCGGGTTGAAAGTGGTGGTAGAGGGCGTGGAGAAAAAAGAACAGTTTGATTTTCTGACCCAATATCGATGCCATGCGTATCAGGGATACTATTTCTCGAAACCGCTCACTCAAAAAGAGTTTGAAAAAAACTATCTGATTCTTTAACATGCTCGGCGATCTTATGGATCGCCATGGCGTAGTTGGAGCTTGGATTGTATCTGACGAGCACCGTAAAGTTCGGAGCTCCCAGCCATAGTTCATCATATTCTTTATCCTGAAGCCTGATCAGTTTGGCTTTTCTGTAGAGATAGCTGCTCTCCGGTGTGATACCGTACTTTTTCAGTTTTGAGAGAAGATAGGAGGTTTTGTAGCCTGTTCTGATCCCTCTGTAGCGTTTTCCTCTGAATTTGGCTTTGACCGCTACCTGTGCATCCTGCTTCCACCCGTTTTTGTGCATGAACCTTGCGATAATGCCGATGCCGTCTTCAGCTGACCACGGGTCTTTCTTGCCGTCACGGTTGTAATCCATCCCGTATTTGCGATACACTGAGGGCATTTGCTGCACCACACCCATCGCGCCGGCGAAAGAGCCCTGCAATGTATAAGGGTCAAACCCCTCTTCGCGGCACATCAGGAAAAAGTGTTCAAGTTCTGAGCGGAAGAATTTCTGCATACGGTTCTTATGAAAAGCCAGAGTAGCCAGTGAATCAAGCAGCCTGTAGTCACCGCTGTATTCACCGAATTTGCTCTCTACTCCTATGAAGCCTATGATATATTCCGCATCGACCTTGTATTCATCTTCTGCTTTTTTGAGAATCGCAGCATACTTTTTTTTGAATGCTGCGGCTTTGGCAAGGGAAACAGGGTCAAGGACATGCGCCTTGAACCTCTGCCAGGTTCCAACCGTTGTGTTCTTTTTGTATCTTCCGGTGTATCTTGCCAGTGTATCACGGTCCAGTTTGGCATTATCGAGTACTTTTTGAAGATAAGCGGGTTGAAAGCGGTGTTTTCTGACCATCTTTTTGATGAACTTCTGCGTCTCTTGTTTCGATAGAAAATCATAATCGGCCGGAGGTCTGTCCTCATGAGAGAAGAGCAGCAGCGGCAGCAAGAATAGAAGTAAATATCTTTTCATCATGCTAGTTTTCTTTGCGGTTTAGTATCAGCAAAGCATCCCTGTAGATGGGTTCATCGATAAAGCCGTACTTTTCATCCATAAAGCCGTTTTGGGCATTGGCTGCGTTCGTTTCAAACACTCTTTTGATGTGTTTTGCCCGTTCTATGGCTTCCTGAGCCGGGCCAAAAACTTCATTGGCGATCTCGACCTGTTTCGGACCCATACATGCTTTGGTCTCAAAGCCCATCATCTTTTCGCGTTCGCACCATTTCCTGAACGTCTCTGTATCATGATACTCCTGAAACATAAAGGAGATCGGATGGATGCCGGCTGTTCTGGTATCGACAAGGAATTTGCTCAGGATGTAGTCAATGACAGGGTTGCCGGGCTGTACCAATGATTGAGGCAGTCCCAGTGAAGTCAGCAGGTCGAGGATACCGATATTGGCAACAGTAAATCTCTCGTCGATACGTAATCTTCCTACATTTTCAAAAGCCTCTTTTGTCTCCAGCGAGATATGCAGCTCTTTATCCGGAGAGAGCAGGGTAAGGGCACGGGCGATCTCCAGCTCGTTTTTTACTTTGGCCACACGCACGGCATCAAAGCCGAAGTCGTTCAGAAAAGCGATCTCTTCCTCGCCGCCTTCCCCCAGCGGGTTGGTACGAACGATGATGAAGCTTTTGGATGCTTTCATATGAGAAAGAAAGAGGGCGATGTTGTAGAGCGCCTCCTTTTTACGGCTTGGCGCAATTGCATCCTCAAGGTTGAGCGTGATCATATCCGCATCGCTGCAGTCGATACGGTTGAGATGTTTCAATTTAAGCGGGTTGAGCATCATGTTGGAGCGGAAACTGCGGGCAGTCTGCCTGGGTTTACAGGATGTACCGAAGTGGTTGGGATAGGCTTCCAGCGGAAGTTCATCGAGAAAGTCAAGGCTCTCAAAGATCATAATAGTATGCCTTTTTT
>JBEWPY010000056.1:0-11074 GCA_047689495.1 Candidatus Sulfurovum profundilacunae
AAGAGATAGTAGAATTGTAGTTGATGTCTGAAGTGGGTTTTTCAGGGTTGACTAGATAATAATCATTGGAAGAAAAAAAAGATTGAAGGTATGGCGAAGATGCCATACCTTAAAAGGAAAACTGAGAAATCTAAATTAGATCTCTTCAGCCACCGGTACATCATAAAGGATATCATCCATTGGGTGTCTATACATAGGCATCGCAAGTCTCTTCTCATCAAGAATATGACCAATGAAACCGATGGATCTTCCAACAATGAAGAATGCGTTCAGTGTACCTGATTCGATAAACTCATCGATCTCTGTCTCAGAGTAACCAAGTGCTCTCCACATATCTACCATCAAGATACCGATCGTACCGTCAACGTTAAGAATAAGGTTCTCTTTCTTAGACGTAGTCAACGCTTCTACTGTTCTTGCATAGTCAAGAAGTGGTGTCGCTGGGAAGTTCTCTGCCGCGTAATCCATCAAACCTTTCACACGCAGGTCAGGGTTTTTCAGTGACTTAATTCTGTGACCGATACCTGGAATCGGCACACCTTCACTCTTCATATACCCCAAGAACTCTTTTGGTGAAAGATTGTTGTCATCTGCATACTTGAAGTACTGTGCCGCACCGTCAATTGCACCACCGAATCTTGGACCGATTGTAAGTAGACCGGTTACAAGTGACTCAACGACTGATTTACCAGCTCTTGCCGTTACTTTAGCGTTGTGTGCACCAGATACTGCCGGACCATGGTCAGCAACAGTTTTGATCACAGTTTCGATAAAGTCTGTCGCCCATTTCGGATACTCTTTTTTGAACCAAAGCAGTGAAATAACATCACCGATTCCTTTTCCAGTGCTTGGAAGCGCTACTGAAGAGATAGGGAATCCAGCGTAAGTCGCTTCTTCACCTCTGTCATCAGAGATCGTACAGATGAACTGCTTGCTTCTTCTCACTTTTGGAACCGTGTTGATCTCAGGTTCTGGGATCGGATCAAGGTTAAGAGATGCAAATACTTCTTGGATCTTCGCAGGAAGGTCATTGAATGTTTCAGGTACATAGATACCTGCTTCTGCCATCGCTTTGTTTTTCGCTTCAGCAGTCTCTCTCTCAGCGTTTGCTGATGCACCAGCGTGACCGAATTGTACACCGCTGCTGTAGTGTTTTGCGATCGTACCGATACACCATGCGATAATTGGCTTAGTGATTCTTCCGTCTTTCACCGCTTCGATCACTTTGTACTCTTCAGTACCACCAACTTCACCAAGAAGGATCATGTATTTTACATTTGGGTTGTCTTGCATTCTAAGAAGGTTATCGATAAATACAGAACCAACGAATCTGTCACCACCGATCGCAACACCTTCAGCAATACCGTCAGCATTGATAGCAATAATGTTAGAAAGCTCGTTGAAAAGACCACCAGATCTTGTCACAAGACCACAAGAACCTGCTCTGTGAAGCTTAGAGTTTACGATGTTCTCGATCGTACCACCAACGTTCGCAATCTTGAATGCACCTGGTGCGATACCACCAACTGTTGCAGGCCCGATCACTGTTACACCAGCGTCACGTGCGGCTTGGTTCATCCCTCTTGCAAGTCTTTCAGGGATACCTTCTGCAGTGATCATGATCGTGTTGAATCCACCGATCTCAAGTGCTTCCATTGTTACATCATATGCTGTTCTGA
This sequence comes from Candidatus Sulfurovum profundilacunae, assembly GCA_047689495.1. Classification (GTDB taxonomy): domain Bacteria; phylum Campylobacterota; class Campylobacteria; order Campylobacterales; family Sulfurovaceae; genus Sulfurovum; species Sulfurovum profundilacunae. The sequence goes on from JBEWPY010000056.1 coordinate 1,680, forward strand.
ATGATGCAAAGTTCAAAAGAACGTCAGCTTGCGGCTGTGCAGCTTTTGCTTCAGCAGTACTTTTGTAAAGTGGGATCATAATCTCATCACCACCCCAGAAGAACTTGTCAAACTTGTTACCGCTTGTCGGAGCCACGATACCTGCTACTGAAGGTTTCTCTCTTTTGATCGTATAATCATAGTCAAGCATTCTTTGGATTGCGGAACGGTTGTTGTTCCAGAAAATTGCTTGTGTATCTCTTGTAAATAATTGTGCCATCTTCTCTCCTTATGCCTCTACTGCCATTCTTACAATGTCAGTCACGTGTGTTTCTGGTCCATATACATCGATCCATAGACCAAGTCTATCTGCAGCTTCTTTGATATCTTTAAGACCTTTCTCGTAGTTTGGCCCACCACGTCTTACGTAGATCTTGATACCAGTCTCTTTCATCTTGTCAGCATACGCTTCGAATGCTTGGATAATACCTGTAAAAGTTTTTGCAACATCTGTAAAGTTCGCGATCGCACCACCGATGATAAGAATCTTATCTCTACCTTGTGCATCTTTCTCTCTTGTCATAAGGTCAAGTAGTGTTTCAGCGTAGAACTTTGTCTCACCTGTTGTTGGACCACCAGAGTACTCACCATAGTTCGCAAGATCATCGATACCTGCAAGGTCAGCAATGGTATCAGCATATACCACTGATGCACCACCACCGGCAACCATTGTCCAGATACGCGCATCAGGCTTAAGGAGTGTAAGCTTCAAAGATGCACCTGTTTTTGCATCTGCTTCTTCAACAGCGAGTACTTCAGGAGACTTCTCTTCCATACCGAATGCAGTCGGGTACTCAACGTCACCCCATGCATCAACCATCATAAATCCAGCAGTATCGTCAAGTTTCGCAACCATATCTAGAAGTTCGATCTTGTTTCCTTGCATGACAAACGGGTTGATCTCAAGGTAAGCAAAGTTGAGCTCTCTGTATGCTCTAAAGAAACCGATCGCAAATTCAGCAAAGTTTGCTTTATCATTCTCTGCTACATCGGCAGGAACATTTGCTCTGATCTTCTCAGCGATCTCCTCTTCGCTCTCAGTGATCTTGAAAGCAACTTCAGTCACTTTCTCTTCCCAACCCTCTTCTACTTCCATACCACCTTCAGCTGACATGTAAAGTACATCTTCATCACCCACACATGTTGCAGAGATATAGTACTCTTCGGCTTGCTCATGCGGCGTGAACGGCTCAACAACAAAGTGAGTCAGGTAGTCTACCGATGGGTCACCTGCCGGTGTGTCACCGTCAAATGAAAAGTATACTTCCTGTTTGTCTTTTGCTTTCTCATCAATCCATGCAGCAGCTTTGTCAAGCTTTACGTCACCAGGCTTTTGGTCTCTAAAAAGTACCAGATCATTCTTACCTCTTTTACCAAAGAGCATGTCCGGTTTGGCAACCAATGTTTTTTCATTAAGCCAAGCCTTCTCTTTTGCCGCTTCCTTTAACTCTGATCCACTTTGAACCAATACTGTTTCGTAAGCATAAGTGAAGTTTGGAAAATATTTATCCCAATGCTTAGCCAAAATCGACTTTGCGTCATATTCTCTAATCGCCTTTTGAGCCATCGAGTTCTCCTTTAATTAAGTTCCCATCAGTCTAGCACAACAAAAATTTAACTTTCGTTTAGCTAATCATATGCATAAGGATAAAAAAAATAATGTGTATAATAGAAACATTTTTAGAGGCTTTATTTGTTTAATTGTTACAACTTGGTATAGTATAGTATTTAAGTTGTAACCGTATACGCATATTTGAAGTATCATAACAGGAGTTCCCCTTCTCCTTGAGCCTTTGTGCCAAATCATACGGCTGATATATGCGTTTTGCAAAATGATTTTCATATTTACCGGACATATAATATGTAACCTGATGAAATACAACCAGCAACATATTGAAGACCAGTACTGCGATTACAAAACGAAACCCTATCCTGTAAGGTTTTTGAAACCGAGGCAGACGTACACGTATACTTTGGTAGTACCCCTGCAACATAAACCCTACTGCGATCATCACATAGGGAGCAAAATCCGTAATGTGAATTTGTTGTCTCAAAGAGAGGAGTAGCGAAATAGCCAGAGCAGTAAACGAGATAAACCAAATAAGGGGTTTTTCTCCTTTCAATAAAGTACGGTACATCGTATAGAAAAAATAGATAAAAACAAACGGTGAAAAAACGGTTGCATAGAGGCCAAATATTTCTGCAAAGTGTCCGGAAGGACGTCCCCTGATGGCTATACCTTTTGCAAGCAGTCCGAAAGCGATGAGAAATACCAAAGAGCTGATCATCAGTTTTTTCTCTTTATAGATCATCGCATAAATCAATATAGCAATAAAAAAAATGACAGATGCTTCGTGTATAAAGAAAAGAATCAACATTAAAAACGGAAGTATCCAAAAATATCCTTTTTCGTAAAGCAGCACAAACAGTAAGATAACAGGCAGTACAATGATTGCAATATTGGCTAAGGAAGCGCCGGTAACGATACCCGGCAAAAGCATAAATATCAATGTGGCAAGATATCTGTCTTCCGCTTTTGAAAACTGATAAAAAGTCAATCTGTAAAAAAGCCAGATACTCATCAATGCAAAAAAAATAAAAAAGAGCCTTAATCCCAAAAAAGTATCAATGCCAAGGATATCGGTACTATGTGTTCCCCATTTCATTAAAAGTGAAACGATATCGGAAGAGGTATAAAAAATCTTAGCCTCATGCGGACTGATAGGGGTTGTGGAGGCAAGGCAAAACACTGCTACTGCATAAAAAAAAGCAATAGTCCAAAAATAGTGTTTTTTCATAATACGCTATCTACAATTTCAAAAAGTTGTCCAGCATTGTATGTCCATGTTCGCTCATGATGGATTCGGGGTGAAACTGCACACCGTAGATCGGTCTGTCCTTGACCTGCAGTGACATGATCTCATCATCATCGGTACTGTGCGAGGTGGCAATGATATTATCAGGCAGGTTTTGATGATTCACCGTCAATGAATGGTAACGCGTTGCCCTGAACTCTTCCGGCAGCGTCTCAAAGATAGGAGTATCCTTATCGATATGTACCTGAGAAGTTTTACCATGCATCATATTCTTTGCACGGATCACTTCGCCTCCGTAAGCCTGCGCAATACTCTGATGCCCGAGACAGATCCCGAAGATCGGTATAGAATCTCCAAACGCTTTGATCACATCAAGTGTCACGCCGGCATCATCGGGAGTAGACGGGCCAGGAGAGAGGATGATCTTCTCAGGATTCAGTGTTTTGATCTCATCAATGGTCAACTCATCATTACGAATGACCTTAAGGTCAGCGCCAAGCTCTCTACAGTACTGTACTATATTATAGGTAAAGCTGTCATAGTTGTCTATCATTAATACCATATTTTGTCCTATTGTTTCAGATCTACCGTCCAGAAAAAATCTATCCATGTTTCGGCTTCTTTGACATACCAGTCAGGTGCTATTTTAGCACTTTTTTTATAAAAGAGCGAGGCTGACAAGAACAGGATATCGGGGTATCGCTCTTCGAGTACCTTCAGTACTTCTACCAGGGTATCACCGCTGTCTACAATATCATCTACGATCAGTACATTTTTAGCTGAACTAAGGTTGGGGATATTGAATACCTCAACACTCTCCTTTTTCTGCGTATCTTCATAGCCGACCGTATTGACACTGTAAACCTCGCGCATATCATAATGCTCACCAAGCAGGTGAGCCATCGTCATGCCCCCTCTGGCGATACAGAGTATCGCATCAAATTCTTTGTCTATCTTCCCGGACAATATCTTCAGATCATTTCTGAATTCCTCATAAGAGTAATAGACTCTATTCATAAACTTTTAACTCATTATAGAGGCTGTCACGCTCTACAGGGGTGAAGCCTGTATTTTTGATCATAGAGATAAAGGCTTCCAGCTGCATCCCCTGGGCACTGTCTGCCCCGGCAGCTGCCTGGATCGACTCTTTTTCGATCGTTCCGTCCAGGTCATCGGCACCAAACTCCTGTGCAATCAACGCCAGATTGATCGAGGCAGTCACCCAGTAGGCTTTAATGTGCGGAATATTATCCAGGAGGATACGGCTGATCGCATAGGTTTTGAGTATCTCCTGTCCTGTCGGGAAATTGCAGTTTTTCAAATAGTTGTTCTCTCTCTGATAGACCAGAGGGATAAAAGCATTGAACCCGCCTGTCCTGTCCTGAAGATCACGAAGGCGTATCATATGATCGATACGATGTGCACGTGTCTCCACGTGCCCGAAGAGCATTGTCGCATTACTCTCTTTTCCTTTTTCATGCCATTTCTGATGGATCTCCAGCCATTGCTCCGAAGTCACCTTGCCTTTACAGAGATTTTCGCGTACCTTCTCGTCAAAAATCTCAGCGCCGCCGCCGGGCATAGAGTCGACCCCGTTCTCGATCATTAGATCCAACACCTCATCATAACTGAGTCCGTACTCTCTATGCAGAAAATCAACCTCGGCAGCAGTCATCGCTTTGACATGAAGCTCGGGGTGCGCCTCTTTGATCTTTTTGAAGGCTCCCATATACCACTCCAAGCCTGCATCCGGATTATGTGCAGAGACGATATGGATCTCCTTTGCCCCGTTGGCAACTGCATTGTTAGCGATCTCAAGCATCTCTTCATGGCTCATTGTATAAGGGTTGGGGTTTTTGCGTGTAGCGGAATAGGCACAGAATTTACACACATCTGCACAGACATTGGTAGGGTTCAGATGACGGTTAATGTTGAAATAACTTTTCTTACCGTACTTCTCCTGCCTTATCTCATCGGCCAGTTCACCGAGAGTATAAAGGTCCAGTTCATAGAGTGCTTCACCCTCTTCCTGGCTTAACCTCTCTCTGTTTTTTACTTTTTTGATCAATGCTTCCTGTTGCAACTCTGTCATAGATTATCCATACCTTTTATATACACCGCAAACTGCTGATTATTTCATCATCTTTTACTTGGGTGCGGTAATAGTTTTTGGTATTATACCACTAAAAGATTAGGGAGTGAACAGTGGATAGTCTCAAAGCCCAGGTGGAAGAGCTGCTTTACAATAATGCCGAGGATTTCAAGATCGCCAAAGTGCTCAAAGCCGATATCAAACACTACCTGAAAAATCTTGAAGAGACTTTCCGTACTTCAGGGGGTAAAGATTTTTTGGTCAAACATACCCGCAAGATAGACTGTATTCTTAAACTGGTCTATAAGGTTGCGCTTCGGGCCATGTTCGGGAACTATGCACCGATGAAAAACTCCCTGCCTGTTGCGATGATCGCTCTGGGCAGCTACGGACGGGAACAGCTCTGTGTCCGTTCGGATATCGACCTGATGATCATCTACAAAGATATTCCCGGATACAACACGCAGGCCTTCATCGAAAAAATCCTCTACATCCTCTGGGACACAGGAATGAAACTCGGCCACCGTGTACACACCGCTGAGGAGCTCTTTGAAGTTTCCAAAACCGACATCACTATCAAAACCGCATTGATCGAGTCCCGCTTTATCGTGGGATCGAACTTTATCTGGACAGCCACACAAAATGCACTTCAGAAAATACGACAGGATAATATAGAAGGTTTTATAGAGGAAAAACTGCAGGAGCAGAAAGAAAAACACCGGAAGTATCCCCTGACCATGGAACCGAATCTCAAGGAGGGGATCGGAGGTTTTCGTGATGCCAATCTGATCTTTTGGATCGGAAAGATGTGCTACAATGTCGACAGTATCAAAAATCTCCCTGAAGAGATCATTGCAGAAAAAGAGTACAGGTCCTTCCGGATCGCATTGGAATTTCTCTTCCGTGTACGCTCTGCACTTCACCTTGTCACACACAAGAAAGAGGACCGGCTCAGACTCGACCTCATCCCCCATGTGGCATCACTGCTGGGATACGACCACTCCCCCAAAGAGCTCATGCGCTTCTCCCGAAAAGTCACCGAGAGTCTAAAGATCCTCCGTCTCTACAGTATGATCTGGCTGGAACTGTTAACCAGAGAGTTTCACCTGGTTGACAACGTTGAAAACTACCTTTATCCAAAAGAGGCCGATGAAGATATCGATGCTCTTCTGGCGCTGCTTATAGCACATGCGGACCGGACATTTACGCCACACCCTACGCTGCTTCAAGCCCTGATCAATGCAAAAAAGCCCGAACGTCTCAATCGAACACTCTATCAGAGCCTTGCGACACTCTTTTATCAACCGCATATCTATCCGGTACTTAAAACCTTCGCCTATGCCAGACAGCTCAGGTACCTGATTCCTCCGCTCAAGCGTGTGGTGGACCTGCCGCAATTTGACGGATACCACACCTATGCGGTAGATATCCACTCACTGCAATCGGTCAAACACCTAGAAAGTATCAAAGAGCCTTTTATCCGGTCACTCCTTGAAGCGCTCAATGAAGAGGAAAAAGCCATGCTTAAACTGGTCACACTCCTTCATGACGCCGGGAAAGGACGAAAAAGAGACCACCACATTGTCGGTGCTTCGCTCTTCAGGGTCTTTGCCTCAAAGCTGGGGATGAAGCATGAACTGATAGAGAGGGGAGAGACACTGATCCTCTATCATACGCTTATGTCCAAAGTCGCCCAGCGGGAAGACCTGCACAGCCATAAAGTGATTCTCAAGTTTGCATCGCATTTCAAGACGAAGAAGATGCTTGACCTGATCTATATCCTTACCTATGCGGATATGAGTGCCGTAGGCAAAGATATCTACAACTCTTTCTCCTCCAAACTGATCCATACGCTCTATCTGCAAGCCGTCGATACGCTTGATCAGGAGAAACTGCTTGACGAAACAGCCAAACGTATCAAAAAAGAGGAGTCACTCAAACGCAGTCCGTACTTCCAGACGCTTAAAAAAACCCAGCGGAACAAAATTCTGCTTATTCCCTCAAACCTGCTCTTTTTACGTTACACCCCAAAAAAGATCATCCGGATCAGCGAACAGGCATTTGAGTTGGAAAAATATACCTTTGAACTCCAAAACAGTGATCATCTGAGCATAGAGATCATACGCAAAACCCCTGTCAACCTGGGCTATCTTCTCTCCAAACTTTCTAACCTGGAAATCCGCCATATGGATATCTACAAGCTTTTTGACGATAAAAAATATTTTAAGATCGATTTTGAAGATAAAGTAAGCCGGGAAGAGTTGCAGGATATTGAACAGTTCATACATCAATCATTTGTCAAAAAAGGAAGTATCATCACCAAAATACCTGTCATCAGGCCCGAAGAGATAGAGATAGACTGCGAACATTCTCAAAATTACGGTGCGCTCTATCTCAACTGTCATAACCAAAAAGGACTGCTTGCCTATGTCACAGAAACCTTTGAATCTTTGGGGATCGATATCCTCACGGCAAAAGTCCATACAATCAAAAACCGTGCCAAAGATATGTTTCTCATCGAAAAGAATGGAAACTTCTGTCATAATACCGAAACAATTATGAAGAAACTTACAGGGGATTGATCAATGTGTGGAATTGTCGGATATCAAGGTCTCAAAGAGAAAAAAGAGATACTGCTGGACGGGCTGCAAGAACTCGAATACCGGGGATACGACTCAGCCGGGATTGCAGTGATCAATGGAAAAAAACTGGACAGTTATAAAGCGATAGGAAAACTGGAAAATCTCAGGGAGAAAACCAGGGCATTCCACTCTGAAGGGTTTGGTATCTCTATCGGACATACCCGCTGGGCTACACACGGTAAACCTTCGGAACTCAATGCGCATCCCCATTTGGGCAAATACAGCTATGTGGTGCATAACGGAATTATCGAGAACTACCAGGGGCTGAAAGAAGAGCTTATCTCTGAAGGGATCGGTTTTCTGAGCCAGACCGACACCGAGACCATTGTCCACCTTTTTGAAAAGTACCATGATCAGCTTGAAGAGCCGTTCAAAGCCTTTGAACAGACGGTTAATCGTCTGGAAGGAGCGTATGCCACACTGCTTATCTCCGAAAATGCACCGGATACGATCTTTTTTGCCAAAAACGGTTCACCGATGCTGATCGGGTTTGACGGGGAGGAGATATACTTTGCCTCTTCGGATACACCGATCATCGGCAAAGCAACTGAAGTCTACTATCTTGAAGACGGAGAGTACGGCTATGCCAAAGAGGGCAGGCTCAGGCTCTTCAATGCCCAGGGCGAAAAGAGTTTCATGAAACAACCGCTGAAAGCCGATAAGGCACGGGCACAGAAAGACGGTTACCGCTTTTTCATGGAGAAGGAGATCTATGAACAGAGCCGTGTGATGAGTGAAACGATGATGGGGCGTGTCCTGGATGACCGTATAGAGTTTGAAGAGCTGAGTAAAGGATTTTTTACCGGGATCAATGCCATCAAAATCTGTGCCTGCGGTACCAGCTATCATTCGGCATTGGCTGCAGCCTATCTTTTTGAACGTATTGCAAAAGTACGCTGTGATGTCGAGATCGCTTCGGAATTCAGGTACAAAGAACCTCTGCTCACACGAGATACCCTCTTTATCACGATCTCCCAAAGCGGTGAAACCGCTGATACTCTGGAGGCACTCAAGATGGCAAAACGGGCAGAACTTAGGAGTCTGAGTATCTGTAATGCAGACAACTCTTCTATCGTACGGGAGAGTGATGCAGCGATACTTACGCGAGCGGGCATAGAGAAGGGCGTAGCGAGTACCAAAGCTTTTGCTACCCAGACCATGGTACTCTGGATGCTTGCACTGTATGCGGGGCAGCAAAAAAACAGTATAGCAAGTGAAGTGTTGGCACGTGAGATAAAGGCGATGCTCCATACGCCAAAAGCACTCATCGTCACCGATACACTCCATACAAAACTGCACAGGCTCTCAAAACGCTACCTGCACGGGCATGGATTCTTCTTTATCGGGCGGGATATTTTCTATCCGCTCGCACTGGAAGGGGCTCTGAAACTCAAGGAGATCAGCTACCTGCATGCCGAGGGGTATCCGGCCGGGGAGATGAAGCACGGCCCGATCGCGCTGGCTGACAGCGAACTCTTTACGATCGCACTGATACCGAAAAGTATGCACTATGAGAAGATCAAATCCAATGTAGAGGAGCTGAGTGCCAGAGATGCAACCATCTGTGCGATCTCTCCGGAACCGTTCGATCTGGCAGATGACTTTATCAAAACGACCTACGACTCCCACCCGATGCTCGAATTTTTTGAGATGATGGTCGTCACCCAACTGCTTGCCCTGGAGATCTCCGTAAGACTGGGGAATGATGTGGATATGCCGAGGAATCTGGCAAAAAGTGTGACGGTGGAATAAGTGTTTAGTGTTTAGTGTTTAGTGTTTAGTGTTTAGTGTTTAGTGTTTAGTGTT
>JBEWPY010000057.1:0-10953 GCA_047689495.1 Candidatus Sulfurovum profundilacunae
AAAGATTGCCTATGCGGGGTAAAAAAGATTTGACTGTTTAGTTGGTGCCGTAATACAATACACGTGAGAGAATAGAAAGAAAATTTTCTTTTAATGCCGCATTAAATGGTAATATTTTTGATGGACGAAAAGAGAGTATAAAAAACTGTAAAACAAATATTGATTTACTAGGGGAGTAATTATGGAAAAGAGGGGAGTTATGAAAAATCTAGTACTTTGTGTATTTATAATGATGGGTGTATTGTCTTTTACATATGCAGAAAATATTAACGAATGCAAAACTGATATCTATTTTGGGAATGGTGTTTGGAATGAATATGAAGATGCTGCGAAAAGTCAATTAAGATTACAAAAACGTATTATTGATATAGAAATTGTTAATGGTGAGCCACTATTAAAAGCCAAATATGGAAATGTAAAACTAGCCTATAATTGGGGGCAGGGACATGTCTTAGATGTTTTGGAAGTGTATTTTCAGCTTCGTGAATCTGGGCAATTGGATGGTATAGGGTTCTATACAGCTATTGCTGCATTAACTGTTAGCTATCCGCATATAACACTTAGTGCGATAGCAACGCAAGCCCTAATGGAACCTTTTACAAGAGACTGGGAAGCCGGCAATGTCTATGAGATGTGGCAAAAATACTATAACGAAAGTTTTAAATTAGGACATAGAGTATTATTGGTTTCCCATTCACAGGGAAATATGTTTGCAAATCGCATCCATGACTCTATTGATCCTAAAGGATATCAAGATTATTTTGCCAATCTTCAGGTTGCATCACCAGCAAGGGAAGTGAAAGCTCCCAAGGGTGATCATGTTACACTATATGACGACCCTATTATCAATCCAATACCGGGGAGTATGGTTGGAAATGCTAACGGAAGTCCCGGACATGCATTTGTAAAAGCATATTTGGACCAGGAAGATCCTTATACAAAGATAGCAGATAAAATCAAAGAGCTGTTACCTACTTTAGATAGTGAAGCATCTCAATGGGAAACAGACCAAGAATCTAATAAAAATACCTGTGACTATAAAATCACAGTTCAACATAGATTTGATCCAGGTATAGAGATGCCTTTTGATGTTTATCCATTCGCTCCATCCAAGAAGCTTTATCAGGTAAATGGAGAATGGGTAAAAGCTTCTTGCGGCGGCACGACCATTATGGGAGAAGATCGGGATATACTGACTTGGGAGGGAAAACAAGATGATGAGTGTTTGATGATCGATAATCCTCTCAAAGAGGTAATAAAAAAAATTGATTCACACAAATTACGTATTTATGCAACTTGTGATGTTGTAACTGTTATTACATCTTTTTATAGTTACGATATTTGGGACTGGGTAGCATCAAGAAGTGGAATGGCGTGTTATAGTAGGGTAGGTTATTATACTAAAAATTACACTTATGTTTCGCTTGAAGAAGATTCTATAAATACCATACAATTGTATCCTAGAGCGCCACAAGGTACAGACTATTTAAGTAAAGTAAAATTGGTTTTTGCTCCGATTTATGCAGAGGCGGTTCAATATGTAAATAGTAAATATGATGAATATACAAGCAAGTATTCAGTAGATGGAATTTTATCAAAAAGAGGATTCGATGTTAAATGCAGAGATCCGGATGATGGATACTACTATCATATAGGGGCAGGATGTTTTGCAGACCCTACATTAAATCTACAGGAACCGTAGCGATAAGAGCAAGGTAAACCCTTTGATGATAGACTATCCGAGTAGAAGAAAAGTCAAACTGACACCTTACAGCCTTGAAAGAGATCATTCAGAGTTTTGTGTCACCGAAAGATGAATAAATTATATTACAACACTCCCGAGCCTTATTGAGCCTATCCTCAAAAATAAGAGAGTAAGGCTAGGAATTTGCGAAAAACTTTTCTAAATTTCTCAGTGATTACTTTTCTCACCTATGCTAAACTTACAGAAGTTTTATCGAATGCCGGGCAATTTGGGGATTACGGTGGTAGAACTCTAACCATATTCTTAACTCCAAAAGGTATAATATATCCCATATAATTATGACGCAGGAGCCTGGAGTGAAGATCTCAGATGTAAAACAAGAGTTGAGCAGTGATGAAAAGGTATTGGAGAGTGCTTTTAAGCTGGAGACACTGTATAAAAAATATAAGTTTGTGATTTGGGGTGCAGCGGTTGTCCTTGTGCTTTTCTTTGCGGGAAAAACTGCCGTAACGGCCATGGAAGAAGCAAGGCTGTCTGAAGCAAACAGCGCATTTATGACGCTGCAATCCAACCCGGACGATGCAAAAGCCCTTGCTGCTCTCAAAGAGAAAAATCCGGAACTGTTTGAGCTTTACCGTTTTGCACAGGCGGCAAAAGAGAAAGATGTAAAAGCATTGAAAGCGATGGAGAACAGTCAAAACGATATCGTGGCAGACGCAAGCAGATATACCGCCGCGGTTTTGGAAAAAAAGAGTGCAGACTCCAAGCTGTATCGTGAGATGATGCTGCTGCAGGAAGCTTATCTGGCGATCGAGAGCGGAGACAGGAAACTTGCAAAAGAGAAGCTTGAACTGATAGACCCGCGTTCGTCTCTTTCGACGCTAGTGCTGCTTTTAAAGCACTCCACGATAAAGGGGAAATAAATGAAATATGGTAAAAAAACCACATTGATCGGTCTGGCGGCTACGGCACTGCTTTTTACCGGATGCAGCAGTAAAAGTTATTTCGAACCGGAAAATACGTACAGTGCATCAGCAGCATCCAGTTCGTACGGCGGAGTTGTCACTGCTTTGACCAGAGACGGCGCGACATTGGAAAATGGCCGATATATCGGTCAGGGCGGTATTTCACCGGTCAACCTGGGTGAAGGGTATAGATTTTTAAATGAGAATGACAAGTATGTATTGGCAAGCAATACGGAAGGCATGCTCAAAATCATTGATAAACAGACAAAAGAGCAGGTACGTATCGTCTCCATGAAAGTTCCTGTTGTCTCTGCGGCGATCAATGCAGGGAAAATCGCATATATCCTCAATGACAATACCTTTGGCCTCTATAACGTTGCGGGCAATAAGAAAGTTGTTGAGAGAAGATCAGAGCATGCCTATGCCATAGATACAAGGGCGGCCGCTCCGATGTTTATCGATTCATTGGCTGTTTTCCCTATGCTGGACGGAAAGATCGTGATAGTCAATGCAACGGATGTCGCGAATGCGAAAGTGGTATATATCAGTGCGAAAAAGGTATTTAACAATGTCATTTATCTTTCGCGTACCGGGAATACCATGGTAGCAGCAACACCGCATAACCTTCTGACACTCGGAAGTGCCGGTAAAGCGGAATTTGGCGCCAATATCGCAGATGTGGCAATTTCCGGCGGGGTGGTGTATCTGTTTACAAAAGAGGGGGAGGTGATCAAACTTACGAAAGATCTGAAGCCCGTGAACAAGACCAAGTTCAAGTTTGCACACTTCTCTTTGGCAACAGCGTTCGGCAACAAGGTTTATGCGCTTGATCAGCAGGGGTCGCTGATTGTTCTCAACAGTGACTTGACCAAACATAAGATTTATGATATCGGCGCTGTGAAGAAGCCGGCGTTTGTTTCAGGCACCAAACTCTATAAAGATAGTGATATCATAGAACTTTCCAAACTAGGTTATGGGCAGTAGCATACTCACTGCATTTGAGGAGTATATGAGTGTCACCAGGGCGCTGGGTACACAGACGGTCTCCTCCTATCTCTCCGACCTGGAGCAGCTTGAAGCGTTTATCCCAAAACCGTTGATAAACGTTGATACGAATGATGTATTGAAATTTCTGGCAGCGTTTGAGAACAAAAGAACGCTCAACAGGAAACTTTCGTCCATCAATGCTTTTTTTCATTTTTGCCATCTGCAGAACTTTACACATGAAAAGATCAGAATTCCCATGGCAAAGATACCTCAAAACCTGCCGAAATACCTCTCAGGCGAAGAGATTGTCAGAGGGGCAGAGCGGATAGACCGGAGTACCCTGACGGGGCTGCGCGATTATGCTTTGATACTCTTTCTGTATGCAAGCGGGTGCCGTATCAGCGAAGCGTTGAGTGTACAGAGGTCTGATATCCTTGAAGGCTGGCTAAAGATACGTTTTGCCAAAGGGGAAAAAGAGCGTATGGTCCCTTTGGCCCCTGTTGCCACCGAGGCGATCGAAGCGTACCTGGCACAACAGGATATGGGCAGCAGCTACCTGTGGCTTAACTACAGGGGGGAGAGGCTGAGCCGTATTTCAGCCTACAAGGTCGTTAAAAAGTATTTAGGGGTCTCTCCCCATGTCCTGCGGCACTCCTTTGCTTCTTCTCTGATCATCGGCGGAGCAGATCTACGTGTCGTGCAGGAGCTTCTGGGGCACAGTTCGCTTGAGACGACACAGATCTATACACATATACAAAGACAAAATCTGGCCGAAACGATGAGAAGCTACCATCCGCTTGGCTAAATAGGGTATGATAAGAGTATGAAAACGGTTATTGATTATCTGCAGGGAAAAAACCTGATCTTCAAATCCTTCAAAGCGGTTATGCCTAAAGCGCTTGGATCCCGCAAGAGAGTAGAGATCTATCTGGGTGTTGATCTGAAAAGCTATTACAGTATCGTGATCAGGATCGAAAAGAAGAGCAGGATTTTGAGAAAAGAGGCCGGTGAACTGATGCTGCTGCATGAGAAACTGGAATCATATACCGATGCAAAGATCAAGAAGAAATATATGATCGTCAAAGCGCCGCTCTGTTCCAAAGCAAAGAAGCTGCTGGAAGAACATGGATGGAAAGTATTTGTCGCTTCGCAGCAAAGTGAGGAGTGAGGAGTGGGGAGCGAGGAGTTACTCTTAGCCGATATCGGCAATACGCATTTTCATATCTATAAGGGCAAAAAGGTAGAACGTCTTGCCTATGAGGATGCCATAGAGAGATATCAGGATAAACAACTTTTTTATATTTCAGTGAAGCATCACTTGGAAGCCAGAATTGCAAAGATAAGGCCCTGGAGAAATATCTCCGGTTTGATAAGAGTAGAAGGTGAGTATGGGACGATGGGAGTGGACAGAAAAGCACTCTGTCTAAGTCATCCCAACGGTATTTTTGTGGATGCAGGGTCGGCGATCACTGTGGATGTGATGGAAGAGGGGGTTTATCAGGGAGGGTTTATCCTGCCGGGGCTGAATGCGTACCTGAAGAGTTATGCGGAGATATCCGAAGCCCTGATAACCGATCTCAACAGAGAGCTGGACCTGAGCAGGTTGCCCCTTACAACCAAAGATGGGATAAGCTATGGTATAATCGCGTCTATAAAAGCACTCATCGATCAGCACAGGGATGATCAAACCCTCTATTTTACAGGAGGCGACGGAGCGTTTTTGAGCCGCTTTTTTGAAGATGCCATCTATGATGAATCACTTGTATTTCAAGGGATGATGCAGGCTTTGAACACAAGTGAAAAATTAGAAATTAGAAATTAGAAATGATAGTTTGTTTTCTGGCAGAAAGCATCTGTTTGGTATAAGGGATGATATGGGAAAAAATGCTACAAAGAGAGAAGTATTGCGGAGCAATACATACAATGGTTATTCACTATTCACTATTCACTATTCACTTTTACTCAAAAGGAGTAAACCATGTTGACGGTTGCACTTCCAAAAGGCAGGATTGCGGAGCAGACATTAGAGATATTTGCAGAGATCTTCGGCGGAGAGTTTAAGTTTGAGGGGCGCGAACTTATCTTTGAGATGGGAGATTTTCGTTTTTTGAATGTCCGCAACCAGGATGTACCTACCTATGTAGAGCATGGTGCGGCAGATATCGGTGTGGTCGGTCTGGACGTGATCACCGAAAAGGAACTGGATATCATCCAGCTTCTGGATATGCAGCTTGGAAAGTGCAAAGTCTCTATCGGTATCAGGAACGAGGATGAGCTTGACTGGAGCCGTCCGAACATCAAAATCGCTACCAAAATGGTCAACATCACCAAAAATTACTTTGCACAAAAGGCGGTAGGCGTAGAAGTGGTAAAGCTTTACGGTTCTATCGAGCTGGCACCGCTTGTAGGGCTTGCGGATGCGATCGTAGATATCGTTGAAACAGGCAACACGATGAGAGAGAACGGCTTGAAAGTGGCTGAAGATATCATGGATTCTTCCGCACACCTGATCGCCAACAAGAACAGCTATTACGCCAAAAAAGATGAGATACTTTCCCTCTATGAGAAGATCAAGAAAGTAGTGGAACGTGCCGACTAACACGACCGAATCCCTTGATCTCTATGCCAAAGCGGAAGACCTGCTGGGCATAGAAGAGGCCACGCCCCGCCTGTATGCCCATTATCTTCTTTTTTTACAATCCATTCAGCCGAAAACACTGCTTGATGCAGGATGCGGTTCGGGAGATTTTCTGGTACAGATGCAAAAAGCGTTGAGCCTTGAAAAATCCAAAGGGATCGACCTGAGCCCTGTCATGGTTGAGAGAACGAAAGTAAAGGGAATTGATGCAGAGTGTATCGACCTTTGCAAACTTGACGGTACCTATGATGTCATCACGGCAGTCTTTGATATGGTCAACTACCTTGATGCAAAAGCGTTGAAGCATTTTTTGGGATGTATCTCCGATCATCTGAATGCCGGCGGATATTTTGTCTTTGATATCAACACGCTTTTCGGATTTGAAAACGTTGCGGTCGGCTCCTACATCGTAGATGATGATGAGAGGTTTTTAGCCATAGACAGTGATTTTGAAGAGGGAGAGTATCTCATGGAGATGACTCTCTTCGAGAAGGAGAAGCACTGTTTTGTCAGGTCACAGGAGAAGATCACGCAGTACTATCATGCAATGGAGATGTTTGCTTCTTTGAGTGACTTAATGCTGGTAAGTTGCGATGAGGTCAGCCTTTATGAGATGGGAGAGGCCGATAAATATTTTATCGTCCTGCAAAAGAACTAAACATCTCTGTCTAGGATTATAGATACGTTAACAGTATGATTTTCAGTTTCCGATGAGTGAAAAGTAACAGAGGTTGTAGAATATATGCAAAATAATACTTGGCATGATCCCGGAATATCTCTCTTTGAAATAGCCGAACACCAGAGAGGGGAAAAAAGTCAATGCAGCCCAGAGAGGCGCATGGTGTATGAAATGCATCAGCGAAAAAAGGATAGAAGTCAGCAGGTTTGCAATGGAGAGGTTTGCAATAAGTTTCCGCTGTTTCGTCTTTTCTTCGAGATACTCCTGCACAACACCCCGAAAAGCCAGCTCTTCAATGATCGGGTAGAAAAATATCAGAAAAAAAAGAGACCAGCCGTCATTTAACAGCCAAAAGAGATCCTCTGTTTGATGCCCAAAGATCTCTCTGTAGAGCAGGCAGAAGATCGGAGCAGCCAGAAGTGCTGCCCCGTATTGCATGGTCAAGGATAATCTCTCTTGCCTCACAGGAGAGGGACTATCTGAGATATCTGCGTCTCAACGGATAGAAGAGCGACATCATGAGCATCACGATAAACATCAGGTCAACACTTCTGCTGTCAGGGTTATAGGTACACCCTCCTCCGCCACCGCCACTGCCACCAATTATAGCTCCGTTAGTTACATCAACGACCATCGTATCGCTATCCGTTGCTCCGTCATTATCGGTGACAGTCAGTGTCAACGTATGATCTCCTACAGAAGTCGGTGTATAGTCGAAAGAGGCGGTAGTGGCCAAAACTGTTGTTCCCTCTTTCCATTCGTAACTTGCAATAGTCCCGTCCGTATCCGTTCCGCTGCCTGTAATCGTGATAGTTTCGTTGACCGTTACGGACCGGTCAGGCCCGGCATTGGCAGTTGGCGCTTGATTTGGTACACCGCTTAAGACAATAGAAAAAGCCTGAGCAGCTGCTAAAGTACCGTCATGATCCACAACAATCTGGTAGGTACCTGCTGTCGGTGTTTCAATGTATATCTGTTCTACATTATCGATATCATTCTCACTGTCATTGGTTGCTGCATTGTCAGGGTTGTTTTTGTCCAGTTTCCAGGGATAATAAATGGTTGTACCGTCTTTTACGATCCTTAGGTCAAGGTCATTGACCAGCATTCTGTCTGGCGGGTCCAGTGCAGGAGGAACGGGTGTCCCGGCAGGATCAGTCCAGGCGATCGTTACTTTCAAAGGCTCTGTACCGGTTTCTGTCAGTATAATATTATTTGTATAAGATCCTCCGTTGATTAAAGAGAGTTCATCAATGACAATACTTCGGTTGATATCCTCCTGGATTTTTTCTGCAGCTCTTTGTGCATTCAGCAAGCCCCACCCGAATTTATAATCAGGTCCTGTATCACTTCCGGCTTCATCGGCAGTATGCAGAACCAATGCCTTTAAAGTTGCAGAACGCATCGGTGTGGAATTATGAGTGCTTTGATAGTACTGCTGCAGCAGCGCTAATGATCCTGTCACATTCGGTGATGACATGGAGGTACCGCTATAGATGCCATAAGCACTGTCTCCTGATCCAAGAGAAGAGTAAAGTCCTGCGCCGTTCCCTGTGATATCCGGTTTGATCCTTCCATCATCAGTAGGCCCCCATCCACTGAAGCTACTCATAACTACATCGGATGGACCACTGTAGGAAGAGATATCGTTTACTGAACCGACAGTGAGAATATTTTTTGCAACCCCGTGCCAGGAAATGGTATCAAATCCCCCATTGTCATACCCGTCATCATGGTGGGTATCAGTATAAGATCCAAATCCATTATGGGTATGAACCGTGCCGGCAGCAGGAGCATTATCATTTCTGTCATTCCCGGCTGATTTTACGATCAGGTAGTTTGGGGCATTATATGCGATGGTGTCCCAGTCCTGTGCAGTACTGTTATAAAAACCAAATCCATAAGATTCATTTTGGTCGATAGATGTATCTCCATACCAGTGCCAGCTTCCATTATAATACCATCCTGTGATATATCCGTATGAGTGGTTTGAAACTTCCATGCCACTACCAGCTGCCGTAGCCATCTCGGAACTGTCTCCGTTCCAGTCGTATGCTTTCAGGCTTGCCTGATGTGCCATTCCTTTCGCTTGTGGTTCGGCTCCGGAGGCGATCAATGTCCCGGCAACATGTGTCGAATGATCGGAGATAGTTGTTGCACCATCCTCTTGTGTGACACGACCGGTAAGCTCATCATGTGATGCTCGTACTGCTCCGCCATCCCATTCACCGAGCTTGGTATACCCAGATCCTGTTACGCTAAAAGGAGTGTTCCAGAGCAGTTCGCTACGTGTAGTAGTTGCTGCATCGGCATTTTCGGTAATATAGTAAAAAGGGATTCCGTTTTCTATTTTTTGAATCTCCATTACAGTACCGTCAGCAAGTTCTTTTCTTATAGGCATATCATTCTGTTTTGCGAACTCAAGGGCTTCATTTTTCTGCATCAGTTCTTTCTGTGTAAATTCATCTGCCATCTGTTGGAGCTTGAGCGTATCTGCACCTATAAGCATTGTTGAGCCTGTCAATATAACCAAAGCCAAAATCTTATGGTTTAGTGTAGAATTTATTTGTTTCATTTGATTGTCCCTCTTTTATTGTTCAATGAATGTCTCTGAATGATTTTTTTCATTCAGATCAGTACCATAGTACATAGGCATTCCGTTTTCGATCTTTTGGATTTCCATAACACTACCGTCAGGATTTTCTTTCCTTACAGGCATATCATGCTGCTTTGCAAATTCAACGGCTTCTTTTCTCTGCGCAGCTTGTTCTTTTTCAAGTTTTTCTGAGAGTGCCTGAAGCGTATCCTTTTTCTCTATGGACTGTTTTTGGGTCCTTTTCTCTGCACTGCATCCGACCAATGTCACTGCAGCCAACCCTACCAATAAAAATTTAAAATACATTTCCCCCCCCTTTTTTTTTAATTTTTATGCATTTACTATTATATATGAATATTATAAATTTTTAGAGAATTAAGATAGTAACGGAGATATTATTTCATAGAGGAACCGAATGTCATTATCTAAGTAGATAATGACACGGTTATTTGAGGTTAATAGGTAATTGCAAAACCTGAAAGTTCAACGCTACTTGTAGAGAAATTATTGATTTTGGTAGCATTTCCACTGTTCATATCGATTGTATAAAGAGCACCATTATCACTATAAAGAGCCCCATACAGTTTGTCATTGATGCGGTCATACGCTATATCCTGAGCGTAGTTAGCATCAAACCCTATCGAGCCAACCACCGTCACATTTCCATCGATTGTATCTATAGTCACTAACTGATCACTTGCTATATCTAATCCGTACATTGTCACATCTGCAGAACATGCGACACCGATCATAAAACCAGACTCTATAGTTACAGTATTTATGATTGCAAAACTTGAGGTATCAAGTTCCCATATAGTATCTACACTTGTCATATAAAGCTTATCGTTTGTACTGTCATAGGCAATGCCGGTAATAATTCCGGTACCAATGGTTCCGGAATAATCAGCCTCTATAGTATAATCACCATTAATGTTAAAACTATATAATCTGGAGTCAAACAGGCCAACCGTAATATATCTGTCCCCCATCATATCAGCACCATTTAATAATACACCACTTAAATTAGCATCTCCGGAGTAATTTGCAATCATCGTTAAATTACCATCTTCAAGGTTTACTTTTACCAGTGAGTCTTCAGTATAATTCACATCCTGACTATTGGCTACCCAGGCTATTCCTGTTTCCTCTCCACCAGTAGGTGACGTAGTGTTGTCAGAACATCCTATTATAAAAAAGACCGTAAAGACCGCTATCAAGATTTTTAAAGTTTTCATCCTTCCCTCCCTTATTTTTTAATATTTAGATTGGTCTGTCTTAGAAGCTCTTTCCGCATTCCCAAACTAAAATTTAATGTATTATGTAAACCCTTAAGCTGGCCCCCATTTCCAAACAACATGTTAAGATAACATTTTATACATAGGA
>JBEWPY010000058.1:0-10952 GCA_047689495.1 Candidatus Sulfurovum profundilacunae
TTTTACTGGCCGGATGCAAACGCGATGGGTGGCCGGTTTGGTGCGTTTTTTGCAACCGTAGCAATGACAAGCATGAGCGCTGCAAGCGCAGAAGAGCAGGAACTAGAAGAACTGAAGACGAGAATCGCAAAACTGGAAAAGAAAGTCAAGAAGAACAAAAGTACGATCACTGAAGTGAAAATCCATGATGCATTCGACAACATCAAGTTCGGTGTGGACTTTAGAAATGCGGTAGATGTACTGAATTACAAAGATAATGAAACCGGGGAAGAAGCTGACAATTCTTCACTTTTGACAAGCAGACTCTACCTGACAATGGCAGCGGCACCGATGAAAGGATTGATCTTCAAAGGGAAGCTTGCCATCTATTCAACCTGGGGAGCGCACCTCTATGACCATTCTGCAGGACTCAAAGACTGGTCTGCTTCATCCAAGGCAACGGATACGCTAATGCGTGTCAAAGAGGCTTACTTTGTCTACTCTACCAAAGCGGGTGAGCAGCCTGTCAGTTTCTCCATCGGGCGCCGTCCGTCTACGAACGGTTTCCTGGCAAACTACAGAGAGAATGAACCGGAAGCAGGATCACCTCTGGCACACATTACCAACATGGAAGTCAACGCGGCAATGGTAAAAATGGACTGGAGCCGTTTCGTATCGGGCGCCTATACAAAGTTTGTCTACGGACGTGCACATACGGGAGAGGCAGAAGGCGTCTATGGCGATAATTGGGAAAAAAGATTTCCATACGCGGATATAGATTCAATCAGCGAAGATGACAATGTTGACTTTTTTGTAGCAGTAGGTGATGCCTATAATAACGGTCAGTATAAACTGATGTACCAGTGGGCACATATCTTCAATACAAAAGGTAGAAACTTGACTACAGATGTGACCAAGGTTGGTGCAGGTACTGCTGACCTTTTCTCTCTCGGGCTTCAGGTTAGCGGTTTGGGTGAGAGCGACTTCCTGTTTGACACGACAGCATTTATATCCGGTGCCTACAGCTACTATGATGCGGATGAGGGCTACGATCTGCTTGGTTCCGGAAGCGGCGAAAGCCAGGATGGCGGTTCTATCTGGGCCGGTATCGTTTTCCCGGACATGATCACAGAGAATGGAAAGATCGGATTTGAGTACAATTACGGTTCCAAATACTGGACACCGATGACATGGGCTGAAGATACGGCTATGGGATCCAAGGTCGCTGTCCGCGGTAGTGCTTATGAAGCATACTGGAACTTCAACCTTTTTGGTATAGAGTACCTTCCTTCACAGATCAGATATACCTATGCACAAAATGACTATACACCGAATGTGAACTGTGCAGGTTGGGTTGATCCTCAGGCAGTCGATATCACGGCTCAGGATTTGAGATTCTCAGTCAGTTACAGATATTAAAAAAATCCTTTAAGGCTTACGCCTTACGGGATACTCCTGTCAATAGAAAATAGGCTGTCTACTCCTTAACGTTGTCCAAAAACGCAGCAGCCTGTTTTGTGTTGATACAACACGCTATACTAACGCTTCATACCAGAAATGCTTTTTTTAAAAGTGACACTTTTAATCTCTTTAGGAAAACAGAAACGTATCGTCACATACTCAATCTTTGTATGCTATAATAGAATATGAACATAAACAAATACAGGCAGACTGTCCAGAAATTGGGCCGTATAAAAACAGTCAGTCTTATCACCCTTTTTTCTGTTGTTGGTTCGGTCCTGCTGGGTTACCTGCTGGGCCTTATCCTAAAAATATTTGGTGTCAGCATTAACCTTGTGCTTACCCTCTTCCTCAGCTTTATTATTCCGCTTATCGTTGCTCCTTTAACCTCCTGGAATATCATCGGATTACTCTTTAAAATTGACGATCTTGAGAAAGAAATGAGAAAACTTGCTACTTTTGATCCTTTAACCGGGCTTCTGAATCGACAGCTTTTTATTGATGATGCGGAAAGATATCTGAAGCTTGCGAGAAGTGAAAACAAAGATGTGGCTTTTTTGATCATCGATATAGACAATTTTAAAACCATCAACGATACCTATGGGCACTTTGCAGGCGATGCTGTGCTTAAATCCTTTGGAGAAGTGATAGCCAAAACAGTGCGCCATAATGACCTGGTAGCGCGTATCGGGGGTGAAGAGTTTGGGGTCATGCTTTATGATGTTCAAATAGATTATGCTCAAACCATTACAAAACGTTTGCATAAGAACATTCATCAAACAAAGGTTATCTATGAAAACCAACATATCCCTTATACGATCAGTATTGGTTTAAATCTATCGAATATGGGAAAAGAGGAAAAAGAGTTGCATTCATTGTTGAAAAATACCGATAAAGCGCTTTATACGGCTAAAGAGAAAGGTAAAAACTGTACGGTTATTTATTCGGCAGCCTCCTAAAAGGTTTAAAAAATACCTTTTTACAACTTCTCTCTTAAAACCACCACACAGTGCCGTGTGACATCAGTTATCTAACTTCAGCACTGCCATGAAGGCTTCTTGCGGTACTTCTACCTTGCCGATGGATTTCATACGCTTTTTACCTGCTTTCTGCTTTTCAAGAAGTTTACGTTTACGGGTGATATCCCCGCCGTAACATTTTGCAGTTACGTTTTTCCCCATCGACTTGACGTTGGCACGTGCGATAATGTTGTTTCCGATACTTGCCTGGATCGCTACTTCAAAAAGCTGTCTCGGGATAAGCTCTTTGAGCTGGTTGACAAACGCCAGTCCTCTTGTCCTTGCTTTCTCTTCCGGTACGATGATAGAGAGAGAGTCTACCACCTCCCCCGCTACCCGGATATCAAGTTTGACCAGTTTTCCGGGCCTGAATCCTATCGGTTCATAGTCAAAACTTGCATATCCCCTGGTAATGGACTTCAGCTTGTCATAAAAATCCATGACGATCTCATTCATCGGGATATCATATTCCAACAGGACACGGGACTCATTGAGATAATCCATCTTTATCTGTATCCCGCGGCGCTGGTTCAGCAGGGTAATGAGATTGCCCACATACTCCTGCGGCGTAAGGATCGTCGCTTTCACATAGGGCTCATAGACCGTATCGATCTTCTGCGTTTCAGGCAATTCGCTCGGGTTCTGGATCTCCAGTTCTTCACCGTCCGTCTTTTTGACACGATAGACAACCGTCGGTGCCGTAGCGATAAGTTCGAGGTTAAACTCACGCTCCAGACGCTCTTTGACCACCTCCATATGCAGCATACCAAGGAAGCCTGTCCTAAATCCGGAGCCCAGTGCCATCGAACTCTCAGGTTCATAGCTGAGTGAGGAGTCGTTAAGTTTCAGTTTATCGAGTGCATCACGCAAATCTTCGAACTTGTCTGTCTCTATCGGATAAAGACCGGCAAAGACAAACGGCTTGGCAGGTTCGAACCCGCCGATAGCCTCAGCAGTCGGGGTTTTTGCAGAGGTGATCGTATCCCCTACCTGCAATCCGTCTACTGACTTGAGCCCCATGATCACGATACCGATCTCACCGGTTTTGATCTCTTTGGTATTAATCGGTGCGATAGGATTTGGATACATGAGGTTCAGTACCTGATGCTCCTCTTTTGTCCCCATCACGCGCATCATCTCTCCCTTTTTGATGCTTCCATCGAAGACTCGTACGAGTGCCAGTGCCCCCAGGTAATTGTCAAACCAGCTGTCATAGATGAGCGCTTTGCATGGAGCATTCTCATCACCCTGCGGTGCAGGAACACGCTCTACGATAGAGTCGATCAGTTCCGGGATACCTGCCCCTGTCTTTGCCGAGACAAGATTATGCTCTGTGGCATCGATCCCGATCGCTTCTTCCAGTTCAGTCAGTACCCTGTCCGGGTCCGCTGCAGGAAGATCGATCTTATTGACAACAGGAAGCAGTTCCAGGTCATTTTCGATCGCGATATAGACATTGGCGATCGTCTGAGCTTCAACCCCCTGGGCAGCATCGACGATCAATAGCGCACCGTCTGACGATGCCAGAGAACGGCTCACTTCATAAGAGAAATCCACGTGGCCCGGAGTGTCGATCAGGTTAAGGATATACTCTTCGCCGTCTTTGATATAGCTAAGTCTCACAGACTGCGCTTTGATCGTGATCCCACGCTCTTTTTCGATATCCATCGTATCCATGACCTGAGCTGACATCTGCCTGTCGGAGACCGCACCGCAGTGCTGGATGATACGGTCTGCCAAAGTAGACTTGCCATGATCAATGTGTGCGATGATAGAGAAGTTACGTATATGTGATTGTGGTATCGCTTTTGTCAAATTTTATCCTAACAAATATATTTTAATTTTACTCATTCCCCTCTCCTAAGGAGAAAGGAAGCCTCAAAAACACTCGATAGCGTTACAGCTGAACGCTCATTGAAGAACGATGTTCGGATTTAATTCGTTTCAAAAAGAGAATTTACACTCTCATTGTTATGAACTCTTCTGATCACCTCTCCAAGCATTTTGGCAGTAGAGAGCAGTTTGATCTTGGGTGACTGCCTGGTCATAGGGATCGTATTTGCTACGACAAGCTCATCAAGTTCACCCTCTTCGATACGGTCATATGCCGGGCCTGAAAGTACCGGATGCGTACAACAGGCCATGACCGATGTTGCTCCCTGTTTTTTAAGAGCAGCGGCGGCCTTGACCATCGTTCCGGCGGTATCGACCATATCATCGATAAGGATCACTTCTTTCCCCTCAACATTTCCAATGATGTTCATCACTTCAGACTCGTTGGCTTTCTCTCGTCTTTTATCAAGAATGACCATCTCAAGGCCCAGTTTTTTTGCAAAATATCTAGCCCTTGCAACCCCGCCGATATCCGGTGAAGCAATGACAGGTTTTTTAAAATTTTTATTCTTGATATAGTCGATGAAGAGGATCGCCCCGTAAAGGTTGTCTACAGGAATGTCAAAGAATCCCTGGATCTGAGACGCATGAAGATCAATCGTTACCACACGAGTGATCCCGGCAGTCTCCATAAGGTTTGCTACAAGCTTTGCCGATATCGGTACTCTGGGTGCAGCTTTTCTATCCTGTCTGGCATATCCGTAGTATGGTACTACTGCCGTAATAGACTTCGCTGAAGAACGCTTCAGGGCATCCGTCATGATCAAAAGCTCCATCAGGTTTCCATTTGCAGGTGCAGATGTCGGCTGTACGATGAAAACATCTTTACCGCGTACAGACTCTGCGACCTGTACATTGATCTCACCGTCAGAAAAACGATTGATCTTTGCTTTTGCCAGTGGCATCTCCAGGTATTCAGCTACCTCCTGAGAAAGCTCGGGGTTTGAAGTGCCGGAAAATATCATATATCCGCTCATAGTTTAACCTTTTGTATGGAAAGTATCATTACTTTTTTGTAATAATTATTGCGCGTATTTTACACAAAAGTTGATAAAAAGGTGATTTAAAGGCGTTGGAGACTAAACTATTGTCAGTATAATTCAGTTGGATAACAATGATAAGAAAAGTCTTAAAGAAAACCTCAAACCGCAGTGAAAAACTTGACAAATTTTTAGATAAATACAACCTCTCGCGAGAATTTTTCGGTGTCAGCCGGCGCAGTGTTACACGGGGTGTCTGGATAGGACTTTTCTGGGGGTTTATCCCAATGCCGATGCAGATGGTTGCCGTCGTTGTAAGTACGTTTGCTTTCAGGTTTAATGTGCCTATCGCGATCGCAACGGTGTGGTTGAGTAACCCGGTTACTATGCCGCCGATGTACTATATGGAGTACCTCACAGGAAACTTTCTGCTTGGCCGTGAAGGGCTGGAGGACATCGAACTCACCATGGAGTGGTTTTCCGAACACTTTGATGAGATACTGGTACCGCTCTATGTAGGTACATCGTTCTATTCTGTCATTGTCTCAACCCTCGTCTATTTTATTGTAAATTGGTTCTGGATCAAATCTGTCCATGAAGAAAAAGCACAACGGAAAGAGACTCATAAAAGAAAGATTAAAGAACTGCTCAAAAGAAAAACACCTTTTAATCACCCTGTAGGAGAACATCCGGAGGAATAACTCTCCCCTCCTCCCCTTTTTTAAACGATTTTCAAAAAGAATCATGCACAAAAACGGTTAACAGATCACCGCGCCTCCGATCAGCTTCTCCTCATCGTAAAACGCTGCGATCTGTCCATGTGCAAGGCCGAATACCGGTTCTTTCAGTGTAACGGTACCCCTGTCCCCTTCTATCTTCACATGACACGGTACAGCCTGAGTACGATAGCGTACTTTCACCCTGCATTCGAATTTATTTTTTGGCTCAAAAAGATTGATCTGCTTGATCTCGAACCCATGCGCTTCAAGTTTTTCCCTGGTTCCTACAACGATTTGATTTTCTTTCGGCTTGATCTCCAAAACAAAGTGCGGATCGTGGGCTCCGTTGACAAAAAACCCTCTTCTCTTTCCGATGGTATAGTGCATATAGCCTTTATGCGTCCCTACCACATTGCCCTCTTCATCCACCGTTTCTCCGGGCATATCGATATCCATATGGCGAGCAAGCACCTCTTCATAGGTATTCTCTACAAAACAGATCTCCGCACTCTCTTTTTGTATAGCGATATCCTGCAGTACTTCGATATCGGCTGCATAAGTTTTGACATCTTCCTTCACCCAGTCTCCCAACGGAAAAAGCAATCTTGGGATTACCTCTTTGTTGACTTCACACAAAAAATAACTTTGATCCTTGTTGGGGTCTTTGCCCATATAGATAAACGTCCCATCCGAATTGATATAGTGTCCGGTAGCGATATACTCTGCACCGATGCTGTCGGCAAACTCCACCATTTTTCCAAACTTGATCGTACGGTTGCACATCACACAGGGGTTAGGTGTGAGGCCCGCTTTATACGCATCTACAAAGTAGTCATAAACCTCATCTTTAAACTCACTGCTCAAATCCAAAAAATGCACCTTTACACCCAGGTATTCACCTACACGCTGCGCCTTGGCAAAATTTGCTTCATGGTACCCCTCTTTTTCATGCAGTTTCATATAAACACCTTCTACCTCGTACCCCTCTTTCTGCAGGAGTATGGCACTGACAGTCGAATCGACACCGCCACTCATGCCGACCAGTACTTTCTTACTACGACCCGACATTTCACAGCCTTTCATTCAGTGATGTGTGATACTCTGTTTTAACGCTTGTAATTTTTATCATTTTTTTACCTCATTGATCTGAACAGCCATCTTGTTGTCTACCGTTACAAGTGAACCCTCAGCGATCTTTCTGTTATTTGCCTGAATTATCAATTGATCAAACCTCATATTAGTTGTTTTTATAGCTTGCCCTACTACCAGTTTTCTACTTTCAACGGTACCGAAAGAAAGTATAAGCAACCAATATTTTTTGTTCATACACGGTTCATCCTCTTCATCATTTAGTGCAATGACTTCAAGTTCTCCCTCTGAATGTTTTAGCTTCACTTCGGCACAAATACGCTGCTCATCCAGGAGAATCAACTGAAAAGAGTCCAGGCCCAAAAGAAGGATATCTCCTTTTCGCAATTTTTTTATATCACTCTTTTTTACCTCGATTAAAGGAAGCGCAAGGGTATATTTCGGATAAACCTGACGCTTTATCATCAACCTCTCTAAACGATTCGCCTGCGTTTCACCTTTCATCTACATCACCGATAAATCGTTCCAAAAGATACTCTTTGGTAGCCACCAGCAGGTCATCAGGTACTTCTTGTCCTGTAGCAAAATAGCTCATCGGTATGTCATAGATCAACATAAAGTTCAACAGTGTGCCCAGATGCTTTGTCTCATCAAATTTGGTAATGATCACTGAATGAAGATTGAGAAATGAAAAATTATTGTAGATATCTTCCATATCTTCATATTTGACAGTAGCAGGAAGGACAAGATTCACCTCCAGGTCCCTGTCCATGTCCGAGTTGACATACTCTACCGTACCTACAAATTTTTGGGTGTCGTACGGGGACATACCTGCCGTATCGACCAGTATCATATCATAATCATCAAGCGTTTCAAGTACCGATTGAAAACGACTGACACTTTCTACGGTAATATGCTCTATCTGCATGATATCTGCATAATGGGAAAGTTGTTCTACCGCACCAACTTTATAGTTGTCAAGATTGACCAAAGCAACTTTATAAGGCCTGTCAAGGAGATAGGCATAACGAGCGGCAAGCTTGGCTACCGTAGTCGTTTTCCCTGTGCCTGTGGGCCCTACCAGCATCATCACTTTAGGCCTGGAGAGGTCCTCAGCTATCACTTTTAATGTCTCGTCTATCTCTTCGAGGCAGTAGGAAACAAGCAGTGTACTCTCCTCCACTACCGGGGTTCCGGCCAGATTGTCGATCGTTCTGTCCAGCCAGCTTTTGGCGATACCTTTACGCTGAAAAAGTTCCTTCACCCTGGAAGCAACCGTATCATGGGCAATGATCTCACTCTGAAGGGATGACTTCATATGCGCAAGCTGCCCTTTCAGCGCTTCGATCTCATCAAGCAGCCGTGATTGGTCATTCTCTTCTTGTAAAGACTCTTCCCCCAGCGTCTTCATTACGTACACTTCTTCCGGTATAGCGATCTGGACTTCACAGTGTAATTTGCCATCATCATATACAACCTGCCTGGCAGAGATGAGCTCAATATCATTGCCGTACTTCTCTACTGCCTGCATGTAGGCACTTTTTGGATCGGATGCGACAAACGTCTCCTGGATCATTTTAACCCTTTCATAGTTGATAGCGGTATAAGCACTGACTCCCTGTCTCTCCAGCCTGGATGAGGGATCTTTAAAGTATCGGTATCCATGGCTACATCCTCATAAAAGAGAATATCGATATCCAGGGTTCTCGGACCGTCTTTAAAAAGCCTTTTCCTCCCAAACTTTTTTTCAACATTCAGAATATAACGTAAGAGCGCCCCGGGTGTCAAGTGGGTCTCTATCCGTATCACAGCATTATAAAAGTCAGCCTGTTCCAGGTAACCGAACGGAGGGTTTTTCAGTATCGCTGAAGTCTCCGTAATATGCACAAGTTTACTTCGGTTGAAAAAAATAAAAAGGTGCTCAAGCCGGCGCACCACATCACCGATATTGCCGCCGATACCGATCAGTGCTTCCCGCTCTGATAATGTTTTGGAGGTATGGTACGGATAGTGCCTGCTTTTTATCACTACTTTCCTGCCCTCCAAAGATTTTTTAAGCATTTAAAGTACCGCGGCCCTGCCGTCAACCATGGCAACCATATCCTCAATTCGGATACCGAACTCTCCCGGGATATAGATACCCGGCTCTATCGTATAGACCATTCCATCTTCTATGATACTCTCTGATCTTGTCGAGATATAAGGCATCTCATGGATATCCAGCCCCACGCCATGTCCTGTGGAGTGCACAAAATAATCGCCAAATCCCGCTTTCGTGATGAGATCACGTGTCAATGCATCCACCTCTTTGGCTTTCATTCCCGATCTTGCTTTGGCAATGGCATGATCATGGGCTTTCAATACGATATCATAGGCTTTTTGAATCTTCTTTTTGGAAAATTCGGACCTGGTGCCGAATCTGAATTTCTCACTGACCTGTACGGTCCGTGTACGGTCCGAACAGTATCGCTTGTACTTGAGTCCGGCATCCACGAGCAGGAGATCACCCTCTTTCATATGTTTTTTTGTAGGAAGCGCATGCGGTTTGGCAGCATTGGCATTCAATGCCACGATAGGATCAAAACTGAGATCGTATTTTCCGAATCCGCTCAAAACTGATCTGGCCTGATGCGTCAACGCAAACTCACTCCTGCCTATACCGTTTTGACGAAACTCCTTCGCCAACGCAGAGAATGCTTTTGCCCCGAGTTTAACCGCCTTTTTGATCAGTTTAAGCTCTTCCTCATTTTTGATGATACGCTTTTTATGTGAAAAATCCGGTTCCGGCTTGAAATTGACCTTAGTATGGTCTCTAAGATGCCCAAAGGCTGCAACCGACCACTCTTTGGGATCAAAAACCACCTTTTTGACTCTGCTTTTTTTCAGTATCTTTACTGCCATACCGAAAAGGTCGCCATGAATGACGACATGGGCATCACGTACCTGCTCTTCAGCTTCCAGCGAATAACGGCTGTCTGTGATAAAATATGCTTCCGACCCCAGAGAAAGATAAAGCGCATTGTCACAACTATATCCGCATTCATAATAGATGGCATTTTCATTGTTGAGTATATAGTTCATCGTTGACCTTTTATAAGGATTTTTCTGAAGTGTTTTTAACTACTGTGAAGTGCTCGGCACCGCTCCCAAAAGGAGTGCCGGAAAGATAAGTTTTTATTGAGCTGCCTGAGGGGCCTGTACTTTTGACTGTTGTTCTTTCATCATTTTTACCTCAGAAAGAATCTGGCTCATTCCTACCATTGCAAGATGGTAAGAGAATGGCCCCATGCCTGCGATTTGTCCTGCACATACGGGAGCAACCAGTGATTTATGTCTGAACTCTTCTCTCTGGTAGACATTGGAGAGGTGTACTTCCAGTGTGGGGATCTGTACCGCTGCGATCGCATCACGGATAGCAATCGATGTATGCGTATAGGCTGCCGGGTTGATGATGATACCGTCTGCGTCTTCAAGACACTCCTGTATACGATCTACGATCTCTCCTTCAAGGTTACTCTGAAAAAACTCGATCTCAAGCTTATTCTGCTCAGCAAATGCTTTCATCTGAGTATGAATATCTTCCAGCTTCATCGGACCGTAAATATTTTTCTCTCTATGTCCCAACATATTCAGGTTTGGACCTTGAATTACTACAATTTTCATCTATTTTACCTTTACAGAGCATACCCTTGTATCTTTGACGCCCTTTATTAATTTTAGGTATTATTTTATCCAAATACTTTTAAACCCAAGATATAAGGGAAAAAATGAAATTGATCACTGCTGACTATACCTATACTCCTCACGGTTTT
>JBEWPY010000059.1:0-10714 GCA_047689495.1 Candidatus Sulfurovum profundilacunae
TTGAATTTGAAAAATTAATCATTTAGAGCTTTAACACTTTACTTCTCTAAAAGATATAACCGACATTTAACGGAAATTTCGATATTATCATTCTTAAAAATTTAATGATAAAGATATAGAAAATGAACACAGCAAAATACATCTGGATGGATGGCAAATTAACACCGTGGGACGATGCAAAAGTACACGTCCTTACACATACACTTCACTACGGAAACGGTGCCATCGAAGGTACCAAAGCATATAAAACCGTAGATGGAAGATGTGCAATTTTCAAACTCACAGAACATACGCAGAGATTGATCAACTCAGCAAAAATGACACTGATTGATGTACCATATACACTTGAGGAGCTCCACGAGGCACAGATAAAACTGCTTCAGGAGAACGAGCTTTTTGAAGGTGCGTATATCAGGCCGCTTGTTTACCTTGGATATGGCGTCATGGGACTTTATCACAAGGAG
Source organism: Candidatus Sulfurovum profundilacunae (assembly GCA_047689495.1). Taxonomy (GTDB): domain Bacteria; phylum Campylobacterota; class Campylobacteria; order Campylobacterales; family Sulfurovaceae; genus Sulfurovum; species Sulfurovum profundilacunae. The sequence goes on from JBEWPY010000059.1 coordinate 465, forward strand.
GCTCCTGTTAACGTATCGATCTCTGCATGGGAATGGGGAGCATACCTTGGTGAAGAAGGCCTGAAAAAAGGGGTAAGGCTAAAAATCTCTTCTATGACAAGAACACCAAATACTTCAGGTATGGGAAAAGCCAAAGCGGTTGCCAACTACTTAAATTCACAGATGGCAAAGTTTGAAGCGGTAGAAGCAGGATACGATGAAGCACTGCTCAGAGATGACCAGGGGTACATTGCAGAAGCATCGGGTGCCTGTTTTTTCATGGTCAGAGACGGCGTGTTGATCTCTCCGCCGAACGATAACTCTTTGGAGTCTATCACACAACAGACAGTGATAGATTTGGCGCATGACATGGGCATTGAAGTTGTTAGACGCCGTATCACCCGCGAAGAGATATATATCGCCGAGGAAGCATTCTTGACAGGAACTGCAGCAGAAGTAACACCGATACGCGAGGTTGATGCGCGTATCGTCGGCAGCGGTTCATGCGGGCCGGTCACCGAGAAGCTGCAGAATGCATATTTCGATGCTGTAGCGGGTAAAAATCCTGACTATACCCGGTACCTCACATACATCAACTAGATTGAATACAAACGGCGTGGCAAATCACACAAGAGCCGTCCCTTCAGGACGATTGCGGATCGAGGCTTAGTTTCGATTCAAACCGCTAGGAAGCCTGAACCTATTGTAAGAAGGTTTAGGATTTTAGAGAAAAGAAAAAAATATCAATAATAAAGGAAAGATAACTTATGCCAGCAGATATGAATGACTATTTTAAAAAGAAAAAACCCAATCCCAATATGAACAGATCGGATAACACCAGAGGTACCGGTGGCGGCAACAGAGGAGGAGGCAATCCGCTCGATAACCTGGGAAAAGGTGCGCCTTTTATCCTCATCGCTGTAGTGATTGCCTTTGCTCTTTTTGCATTCAAGCCCTTTGCCATCATCAATTCCGGTGAAGTAGGGATCAAAGTAAGAACCGGTAAGTTTGATGACACACCGTTGCAGCCCGGGCTTCATTTCTATGTCCCTGTATTGCAAAAGATCATACCAGTCAATACCCGTATCAGGCTGATCACCTACTCTAATTCCAGAACCTCCGAAGTGGGAGACAACCTCGCACGCGGCCTCTCTACAGAGACTTTTGAAGGCGGACTGAAAAGAAATCCGGCGATCCAGGTACTCGACCAGCGTGGTTTGACCGTGAATATTGACCTCGCAGTCCTCTACTCTCTTAAAGCATCCACAGCACCGAAGACCATTGAAGAGTGGGGTGCCAGCTGGGAAGAGAAGATCGTCAACTCAAAAGTACGTGAAGTGGTACGTGACGTTGTCGGCCAATACACGGCAGAAGAACTCCCAACGATGAGAAACCAGATCGCTGCAGCGATCCAGACGAAGTTAGGCGAAAAGATCTCTTCTCTGAAGGGAGAACCAGTGGTTCTCTCTGCTGTTGAGCTAAGAAACATCGATCTTCCAACCAAGATCAAAGAGCAGATCGAACGTGTTCAGATCGCTAAGCAGGAAGTAACCATCGCTGAACAGCAAAAAGCGAGAGCAAAACAGGAAGCATTGCGAAAAGCTGAGATCGCAAGAGGTGAGGCACAAAAAAACCGTATCGAAGCACAAGGTCATGCGGACAAGATCCGTATCGAAGCTGAAGAACAGGCAAAAGCGAACAAGCTGATCTCTAATTCACTGACATCGCAGCTTATCGAACTGGAACAGATCAAAACACAGGCGAAATTCAATGAAGCGCTTAAAGTCAATAATGATGCACAGATTTTCCTTACTCCCGGTGGTGCCGTACCGAATATCTGGGTAGATGCAAAGGGGAAAGAGCAGAAAATGATCTCTGCACAACAATAAAAATCAGTGAAGAGTGAAGAGTGAAGAGTGAAGAGTGAAAGTATGCTTTTCTGCGAAAAGCTGCTATTCACTGAACGCTGAACGCTGAACGCTGAACGCTGATAATTTCAAGGAAATTATCATGACTATTGACTGGAACAAAAACCCACTGATCCCCGTGATCGCACAGGAAGACGAAAGCAATGAAGTACTGATGCTCGCGTATATGAACGAAGAAGCTTACACCCTTACGCTTGAGACAGGATTTGCCCACTACTTCAGCAGAAGCAGACAGCGTATCTGGAAAAAAGGTGAAAGTTCAGGACATACACAGGAGGTCAAAGATATTTTGCTTGACTGTGATGCGGACACGATCATCCTCAAGATCAAGCAAAACGGTGTAGCCTGCCACACAGGGCGCAAAAGCTGTTTCTTTACCTCGGTACTTCAGGATAGGACCATAATGGATAAAGAGGTAGATACCGATGCGATCTACGGTGTGGTCGATACCCTCTACCATACGATCCTTGAACGCAAAAATGCAGATGAGAGTGAAAAATCATGGACGAAAAAACTATTGAATGATAAGGGGTTGATGCTCAGCAAGATACGCGAAGAAGCTGATGAAGTGTGTGTTGCGATCAGTGAAGAGAGTGACGAACAGGTGATCTACGAGAGTGCCGACCTTCTCTACCATACACTGGTGGGCCTCGGCTACAGGGATATCTCGCCGGACAGGGTCAAACAGGAACTTGCCAGACGCTTTGGGATGAGCGGAATCAAAGAGAAAGAGAGCAGAAAGAAATAAATTTCTCCCTGCCCTGGTTTGTCCGGAGAGTGAGAATATGACGATACAGGACTTTGTGGGGTATAAAAGCAGGCAACCTCCATCATCCCGACACCGACACAAAAAATCACAAAATGATAATGTCGGGGTAAGGGTACCCCGACCTACACCTTGCCCTTAAGACTCCGAGCTGCAGCATCCCGGAGATTCGGCACTGCCTCCTGCAAAATAGTTCCCGTCAAAACTTACCAGCGAATAGTTTCTCTCTGTCCCTAGTGACTCTTTGAGCCCTTCGATAGAGAGGAAACCCAATGAAGTGGCACCGATCTTCTCAGCGATCTCATCTACAGAAAGGCTTGCAGAGATCAGTTCAGCCTGTGTCGGTGTATCGATACCGTAACGACACGGGTATTTGATCTCAGGTGCCGCAATACGCATATGCACCTCTTTTGCTCCTGCATCAAGCAGCATTTTTACGATCTGCCTGGATGTCGTACCGCGTACAAGCGAGTCATCGATAATCGCAATACGTTTTCCTTCGATCAGATATTTCACCGGAGAGAGTTTGAGTTTCACCTTAAAATCCCTGATCTCCTGTGTCGGTTCGATGAAAGTACGTCCTATATAGTGGTTACGTACGATCCCCATCTCAAACGGCATACCAAGCCCCTCAGCATATCCTTTGGCCGCGGCCACACCGCTGTCAGGCACCGGAAGGACAAGATCTACCTCTGTAGGCGTCTCTTTGGCCAATCTTCTGCCCATCTCAAGACGCGTCTGATACACATTTTTTCCATCAATGATCGAATCAGGTCTTGCAAAGTAGATGTACTCAAAAGCACATGGATGGTAGTCCGACTCAAAAAGCATCTCTGAAGTTGGCTCCTTCCCCTCTTCGAATGTCAGCATCTCTCCCGGTTTGACATCACGGACGAATTCCGCCCCTACCAGCTCAAAGGCACATGTCTCCGATGCTACGATCCATCCGCCGTCAGGAAGTCTTCCGAGACTGAGCGGACGGATACCGAAGCGATCACGGATTACAAACATCTTTGTACGACTCTGGATCGCCAGACAGTATGCTCCTTCAATTCTGGTGAGCATATCTTTGATACGGTCAACCAGTGAATTTTTTTGGCTTTTTGCGATCAGATGTACGATATTCTCCGTATCCATTCCCGTTTGGAAAATCGCACCTTTGTCGATCAGGTCATGACGTACTTCATCTTTGTTGACAAGGTTTCCGTTATGCGCTACAGAGATCTCTCCCAGCTTATAGCGTGCAAATACCGGCTGGGCGTCCAGTACCGAATCATTCCCGGCCGTAGAGTAGCGGTTATGCCCGATCGCACAGGTACCGGTAAGTACTTTAAACGCTTCATCGTCAAATACGTCAGTCACCAAACCACGCGCTTTAATGAGGTGGATCTTCTCATCATCCGCTGTTGAAATACCTGTAGATTCCTGACCGCGATGCTGCATCGAAAAGAGTGAGTAGTAAGCTACCTTGGAAGCATTTTTTGAACCGTAAACACCGACAATTGCACACATATTAAATTCCTAAACAATCATTGATAGAGTAAAGACCGGGTTTTTCCTGAGTGATCAGCCACTTGGCCGCTCTTATCGCACCTTTGGAAAAAGTCTGACGACTTGTTGCAGTATGGTTAAGCTCCAGGAACTCACCGTCATTATAGAAACCTACCGTGTGGCGTCCTACAATATCACCGCCGCGCAGTGCCATGACCGCAATCTCATCTTTCGTTCTCGCACCGATCTGACCGTCACGGCCACTGATACGAACATCGCTAAGCTCAAGCCCTCTGCCTTTTGCAGCAAACTCACCTAATGTCAGTGCCGTACCGGAGGGAGAATCCACTTTATGTCTGTGATGCTGCTCTACAATCTCGATATCAAAATCCTGCAGTGTACTGGCTACCTGCTCAACAAGCTGCTTAAGCAGCGCAATACCTGCTGACATATTGGAAGCGTAAAGCAGGGGCATCTCTTTGGATGCTTCAAGCATCAGGTTTTGCTGGTGCTCAGTAAATCCTGTCGTTGCGATCACCAACGGAGTAGGATTCTTAAGCGCTTCTTCACACAGCTCCTGCGTTGCTTCAGGTGCGGAGAAATCGATCACCACATCACAATTCTCAAGCAGTACCTTCATACTGTTTGTTACCAGCACCTCACCCGGAAGATCCCTTTTTAACTCATCGAATACATGCACCGCTCCCAGGGAAAGATCTGTCTCCTCTATCAATGCATCGATCAGAAGATTCCCGACTCTGCCTGTACTGCCTACGATTCCTACTTTTGCCATCTTTATTATCCTGTTTTTTAGTTGCGTCATTCTGAACTTGATTCAGAATCCCTCAAACGTCTGCCATTGCAGCAACCGAAGAGATCCTGAAACAAACTCAGGATGAAACAAGCAGTTATGCCTGTTCCTGAATATAAGAAATTACCTGGAGGGCAGCCGTTGCTCCGTCACCTGCCGCTACTACTACCTGTTTGGGCGCTTCGATTCGCATATCGCCTGCTGCAAAAAGTCCTTCAACAGAGGTTCTCATACTAAGATCAACCACTACCTGACCACATCCGTTCATTTCACAGATAAATTCGCCGTTCTCATCCTTGAGCACACTGTTGTTCACATCATGCCCGACAAAGACAAACAGACCCGGTGTGTCAAGCTGCGTCACCTCCCCCTCTCTGTTTTTGACTTTCACACCGCTGACCCCCATCGCATCACCGAGTACCTCTTCGATCACACTTTCAGTAATGAGGTGTATATTCTCTTTTCTTTTGACTCTATCGACTGTTGAGGGTGCCGCTCTGAAACTGTTGCGTCTGTGTACCACATAGACATCCGAACAGATATTAGAAAGGTAATATGCCTCTTCCAGTGCAGTATCTCCGCCGCCAAGCACCGTGACAGGTTTATCTTTGTAAAAGAATCCGTCACAGGTCGCACAGGTACTTATCCCGCGCCCATAGTACTCCTCTTCACCAAGAAAACCTGCTCTTTTGGGTGTTGATCCCGTACATACGACCACGGTCATCGCTTCTACACTCTCGCCGCTTTCGAGAGTTATTGTAAAGTGCTTTCCGGTTTTTGCTATGTGTTCCACTCGTTTCATCTCATGCTTAAGCCCAAAGTGAAAACACTGCTCCTGCCAGGTATCCATAAAATCCATACCTGTCTTTTGATGTTCAAAGTAACCCGGATAATTCTCGATCTCAGAACTCTGTGTGATCTGCCCGCCGGGCATCCCCGACTCAAAAAGTGTAACGTTTTTCAGCCCGCCGCGTGTTGCATAAAGTCCTGCAGCAAGGCCAGCCGGCCCGCCACCGATGATCGCACAATCCAACATCTGATATTCCTTAAAAAATAAAATGTTTAAACAAATAAATCGCTAGAAACTGTCTATTATACACTGAAAATACTTGGTTAAAAATTTTAGGAGATTTTATCTAACTGTTGATATCAACAAGGTTTAAGAGCCTGAGCGAAGGCAGGCTCTCTAGAAATAAATGATTGATTAAAGTTGAGCATTGATTTTTTCAGCAAATGCCTCTTTGCTTGCCGCACCTACCATTTGATCTACAACTTCACCATCCTTGAAGAAAAGGATAGCAGGGATAGATCTGATTCCGTATTTTACTGCTAGTTCCTGCTGCTCATCAGTATTCACTTTTGCGATGGTTGCTTTTCCGTCAAACTCTTCTGCAAGCTCTTCTACAACCGGAGCAATCATTCTACAAGGACCACACCACGGAGCCCAGAAATCTACCATTGTTACACCTTCAGCTACCGTTGCATCAAAGTTGTCTGCCGTCAATTCTACGTATTTACCCATGTCTATTTCCTTTTTTAAAATTTAATGGAGTTATTATAGCCTAAATAGTTGAATTCTCAATATTTTCTGCTGATATTCTCCATAAAATCCTGATTTTTTCTTAACTTGCGTCAATTAAGAGTATTTTACTCCTATTTAACTTATATTTAGGTGAACGGGAGCAATTCCAGACAATTCTTCCAACTGTCAAATAAATGATAGTGGAATTTTATAGTGTGATATTCTCTATCAGCTCTACCTCCTCGTTGCGTATCAAAAGTGCATCGATACTGAAAGCCATATCAACTCCTTTGCTTTTCAGATAGTAGTGTGCGGAGTTGATCACTTTACGCAGTTTGGACGGGGTGATGTTGTAAACAGGGTCAAAATCACAGTAGGCACTTTTGACCTCTATAAAATGGAGAATCTCCTCTTTGACAGCGATAATATCGATCTCCCCGAGTTTTCTGGCATAGTAGTTGCGCTCCATCACCACAAAACCGTTACGTTCCAGAAAAGCGGTCGCCAACGTTTCGCTTTGATCACCGATCTTTTTAGAAAACTCTCTAGACATCTCTGATAAATCCCATCACCTTCTCATCTGTTCTCTTTGTATCATTGATCAGCCTATCGAGGATTTGATAGACCTCTTTGAACTGTTTATCGTTTTTGCGTTCAAGTTCGATAAGTTTTTTTGCCAGGGTGTTGTAGTGTAGAGCAAATTCACGGAGTTTGGTAAAAGTCCGCATGATCTCTATGCTCACCTCTACAGCAACACTGCTTTTGAGTACTGCAGAGAGCATATAGACACCGTTTTCGGTAAAAGCATAGGGTAAATATTTTTTATGTTTTCCTCTTCCTGTTTCTAAGATCACAAATTGTGATCTTAAAGAACTATATTCTTCTTCACTCAACTTAAACATGAAATCATCAGGAAATCGTGCACTGTTTCTTTTGACGGCCTGATTTAAAACTCTAGTTTCTACCTGATAAAGTTCCCCCAGATCAAAGTCAAGCATGATCTGCTTACCGCGTAAGGTATATATCTTGTGATGTATCGGAATGATCTCGTTCATAACAGCCCCTTTAAAAGAAGCATAGAACAAAAAAAGAAGGAGGGGAAAAAGTATGTCATATTGTCATACTTTTTATGCAATCAAAAATGATATATTACCCGCAGGCGATCTCATCCCCTACAGGCAGGATATCCACTTTGACCGATTTAAACCTTGCTGTCAGGATCAGCTCATCAGCCTCATCTCCAAAGAGCGCATTGATACGGCTCTTTGCATGGTGGAATGTACAGAAAAGTGTTTTTGGCTTTACTTTCTCCGTATACTTGACACTCAGCGCTTCAGTCTCGCCGTACTCGCTTTTGAGGATGATCTTGTCACCGAATTTTCCTTCATCCTCTACCGAGGCAAGCACCACATCCTCACTGTATTTGTCATAAAGACTTTTCGTCTGGCTGGTCTGGGCAGCGTTATTGTACTGAGCCAGCGTTCTCCCGGTAGTAAGATAAAAACCGTCTAATGAATCATCAAAGAATGTCTCATCCAATATCGACTGGATCATCCCTCTGGGCTCATACTGCTGATAGACAAAATGCCCCAGCCCGTCATCGGTACGGAAGTCAAGCAGGTGCAGTACCGGTGTATCTTCATGGTAGATCGGCCACTGCATCCCCCTCTTTCTGTGACGCTTCAATCTATAGTATGCTGCGCCCGAAAATCTTCTCGGCGCTACCTCCCTGACCTCATTCCAGACCTCTTCGCTGGTTTTGAAGTGGAAATTCTCACCGTCACCAAGCTTTTCTGCCATCTGAGTAAGTACCTCCCAATCATCCGGAAGATCAGATTTCACGAGCGGTTGGGAGAGATGCAGTCTTCGCATCGCATTGACATAAACACCTGTCTTCTCATACGCACTCCTTACTCCGATCACGATATCTGCACGCTGTGCGATATCAGTCATAAAGAGCTCCTGAACCATCAGAAAGTCAAGTTGCCCTATCGCTTTGTCGATCTTGTTGAGATTCGGATGGATATGCGTGATATCTTCTCCCATATTGAGCACCGCTTTGATCTTGCCGTCCAGCATCGCATCGATCAGCTGCGGGGTCATCAAACCTACTCTTTTTGGTTCCTGATAGTCAGGATCGTAGTAAGGCAAACATCCCATATCACAGGCACCCTGTACATTGTTCTGTCCACGCAGCGGCATGAGCCCGGCACCCGTCTTCCCTATATTACCTGTCATCAGGGCCAGATGTGTGATCGCCATGACCGCATAGGAGCCGTCCAGATGCTCAGTGATACCCAGTCCCCAGAAGATCATCGACTTCTTGACTGCATACTCTCTGGCGATATTCGGGATCATCTTCGCCAGATACTCATACCCCTCGATCTTTTTCATGAATTCGGGATTGGCATACGGATCATTCAGGATCTTCTCTTTGAACGCTTCAAAATTTCTGGTACGGTTTGCAGCAAAGTTCTCATCGTAAAGCTCTTCGTCGATGATAACATAGGCCATCATATTGAGCACCAGCAGATTCGCCTCGAAAGGGATCACACAGTTGTGTTTCGCAAACTTGGCAAGCTTTGTTTCCCGGACATCGATCACGGCAAGGTTGTTATCCGTCTTGGCGACATCCACAATACGGTTGGCGATGATCGGGTGGGCTTCAATCGTATTGGAGCCGATGACTATCATAAACTCGGTTTCATAGATATCATTATAGGGGTTGGTCGCTGCACCCTCGCCGATCGTAGCCCTCATTCCTTTGAGCGACGGGGAGTGACAGACCCTTGCACAGTTATCTACATGCGGAGACTCCATCGTCTCGCGGCAGAACTTCTGGAAACTGTATGCCGACTCACAGGAGGTTCTTGCCCCGCCGATGGCACAGAAACTGTCTCCGCCGGAGGTATCCTTGACCTCCCGGAGTTTGTCTGCTGCGATATCGGTAGCCGTCTCCAGATCACAGGTCATATACTCGCTGTTAAACTCGTTGAGCCTGGCAGCATACTTCTCCATCAAAACAGGGTTTTTCTCAAGAAAATTCTTTTTGATACGCGGTTCCCTGATACGGTTTTTGGAATCCACAAAATCATATCCGTACTTACCCTTGATACAGAGCTTTCCCTGAGAAACCACACCGTCTTTCTGCGCATAGATCCTGACGATCTTGTTCTCTTCAACCTCTGCAGTGATATCACAACCGACCCCGCAGTAGGTGCATACACTCTCGATCCCCTGCTTCTCACCATCATGCTTTTTTGTCATAGGGCTACCTTCTCACTCTTTTTTAATTAGGACTATTTTTATCTTATTTATACTTAAGGTAAAGTATCGTAAGCTATCTTCAAGAAAATATTATATCAAAAGGATAAAAAATGTTTACTATTAACGTCGAAAAAGAGTGCGGATGTTTCAAAAAGAGTACATTTGAAAACAATAAAAGTTTCGAGTCAAAAGACGATGCCTTGATACAGGCAAAAGTGATGGAAAACCACATGAACCAGAAGTTCTGTCAAAAACATCTCTTTACAGCGGTCGAAGACGGTGACAACTTCAGGATCAAGGTAGAGATGAAACCGCAAACTCACGCTTCAGGCGGATGCTGCGGAGGCGGGCACTGTAGTTAAGCGGAAACCACATACCCGGTATCCGTAGGTCGGGATACCCCTATCCCGACATCCTCGCCTTGTGAAAAAACTATCTATGGTGTCGGGGTGAGGGCATACCGACCTACACTTTCCTTCTATTTAA
>JBEWPY010000060.1:0-10710 GCA_047689495.1 Candidatus Sulfurovum profundilacunae
TCTCTTCAAACCAGTACGGGTTGAAGTCTCCCTCCGCATACGCTCTGTGAAGCGGCGTGTTCTCCGGTGCATCATAGGCATAGGCTGCAGTCGCACTCTCTTCGAACCAGTACGGGTTAAAATCCCCTTCCTTGTATTCACTGTGGAGGACTGCGCCTTCTGTTGTTTTGTCAAAGGCATAGGCATTGATATCTGCCGAAGCGAATGAGGCATTAAGCCCAAGCAGTGTCGTGATCAATAAAGCATTTTTAGTAAAGTTTTTCATAAGATTCTCCTTCTGTTTTCTAAATAGGACAAAATATGTCTTATTAAGTTCTGCTGCAACTATAACCAAATAAGATAAAATTACTCTTAAATGAAAAACTTTTTTTGATTTTATGAAAAATTGCACTTTGGATTTAAATTTGGGTTCGGGTTCTCCGGAGTTTAGAGATGATCCTGCATAATATACGCAGCCTGCCCGACAGCGATACCTCCGTCATTCACAGGTATCTCACCTCCGACAGTGACATCAGGTATTTTCCTTATGACGAGTCTAAGCAGTGTGGCATTCTGAAAGACACCGCCGCTGAGTACAAGTTTCAATCCTTCGGAGCAATAGACGGTGTAGATGATCTCAACCAGTGTGTTAAAAAACTTTGACACGCTCCGGGCCGGATCGTTCTCACGCAGGAGATTCTCTACCATCATAGACCAGTCGATCACACCCTCAACGATCTCAAAAGGGTAGCACTCCGTGATACTCTCATCATAACAGGTTTCCATTCGCAGGCCGCTTTCTCCCTCATACGTACCCTTATGGCAAATGCCTGTCAGACTGGCTACCGCATCAAAGAGCCTGCCCACTGAACTGCTCAGCGGTGCATTGATCCCTTTTTCATAGAGTAGGTAGAGATTCTCCAATTCGTTTTTTTCAAATGATTTGATTACAGGGTTTTGTAGTGTGAAGGCTCTCTTACCGTAAAGGGAGAAGAGCAGGGAGAGGGCTGCTCTGCGCGGTTCTTTGATGGCAGCTTCGCCGCCGAGGAGTTTGAACTGTTTTAGATGGGCAATGCGTCTATAGCTCTGCGACGTACACCGTAAAAATTCACCGCCCCACAATCACCGTAGCCCGTACCGTCAAAAGCCACTCCCAGAACCTCTTCATTCAGGTTGTGTTCGAACATCACAGAAGCGATATGGGCAGCATGGTGCTGGACCTCTGTTACCTTGCCTGTTGTTTGTCTTTTGGCCCATTTGTTTGTCTCATAGCCCGGATGTTTGTCACAGACATATCTGTCAGGGGTAAAATGGTAGAGTTCTTTAAAAAATCTCATACTCCTTTCAATGTGTTCCCATGATTCAACAGTACCAAGGTCACCCAGATACGGGGAGAGGATCAAGTGATCTTTGAAGGAGAAGCCTATAGTGTTTTTTTGGTTTGCACCCAGAAAGAGGGTGTTCTGTTTCATTTCAGAGGGAAGCCTGAAGCAGGCAGGGGCATATCCCCTGGCACTTCGCAGCATGATCGTTCTATTCTCGACTCCCATGACCACCGAGTCGTCACACCGGTTGAGAATCTCCAGATCGTGATCCAGACAGATATCCCAGAGTTGTTGATACGCCTGTATCTCTTCAAACGCAGCACAGATGGGTGCACCGCTGACGTTGGCGCTGGTTACGACGATGGGCTTGTCAAAAAGATCCAAAAGCATCAGGTGCAGCGGTGTATAGGCAAGCATGACACCCAGCTTGTCGATATACGGTGCGACTAGCTCGCTGAGCTTCTCCTGCTTCACTTTTTTGCCGATCACTATCGGTCTCTCTTTGCTGCTTAGAAGAGACTCATTATAAGCATCCGGCTCGATATATGCTCTGGCATCTTCGAGTTTGCTGACCATGACCGCAAAAGGTTTATGCGGTCTTCTTTTGAGCGATCTTAGACGCTTTAGCGCTTCCGAGTTGCTTGCGTCACAGACAAGATGGTATCCTCCTGTCCCTTTGAGCGCAGCGATCCTGCCGGCCTCCAGGGACTTTGCCAAAAGCTCCAGCGCCTTCTCTTCTTTAGCCAATATTCCCTCTTTATCATGGAGGGTGATGTCAGGGCCGCATTTGGGGCAGCTGATGTTTTGCGCATGGAACCTGCGGTTGTTGGGATCATCGTACTCCTCTTGACATTCTTTGCAGGGAGTAAATGCACCCATAGCGCTATTCGCCCTGTCATAAGGCAATCCCTTTAAGATCGTATAGCGCGGCCCGCACTCCACACAGCTGATAAAGGGATAGCGGTAACGCCTTTTGTTCGGATCCTGTAGCTCCTCTATACACTTGGGACAGATCGCAGCATCGGTCGGTATGATCACAGAGTGCAGCGCCTTGGTGCTGCTGCTATGCTCGATAGAAAAGTCTGAGAACTGCTCTTTGACAGAAACTGTTTTACTGTTTATACGGTGGATCTTTGAAAGGGAAGGGGGATGGGAGGACAACTCTTCCAAAAACTGCCTGATCGTTTTATCATTTGCCTGAAGCAGTATCTCTACTCCCTTGTGTGAGTTCCAGACTTTCCCCTTTATCCCCAGTTTTTTTGCAAGGTTGTAGACAAAAGGACGGAATCCCACCCCCTGAATACTCCCTTCTATGACGATGTGACGGGTCTGCATCAGTCGGCGCTTCCCATAAGCTCTTTGACCACACCCTTAAGATTCAGGTCATCGGTCCTTTCTCTCCTGATACCCCATGAGTCGATCTCATCCAGTACCATCCGGAGATAGTCATCAAACTGTTGCTGTATGGTCTGACTCAGTCCTATGGAGATGCTGTCGATATCTTCGGGCACGATTCCGAGTATGACGACACTGGCCTTGAGACCGTAAAGCGCTCCGGCTTCAAGCATCTGTATCACTTCTGCTTCATGCGCCGTGCTTCTCTGTGCTCCCAGACCGTGAAACTCCTCGGCAGGTACCCTGTAAAGAATGCCGGCCTTACCCGGTATGGAGATCGTGTCGAGGATAATGATACGGTCATAATTCTGCAGGTATTCAAGGAGATTCAACCCAAGTGTACCTCCGTCTATGATATCCAGATCGGGGGTGAAGGTATAGTTGCGATTGAGATAGACGGCAGTATAGACACCGATTCCGTCATCCTTGAAAAGTGTGTTCCCCACTCCGATCACGATACTCTTCATCTCGCTTTACTCCAGTTCCAGTCGCATCAGGTGCATCTCTTCGCCATCCGTTACCTCGACGTCGGTACTTTTGCATACCGGACAGTTGTATTGGCCCGCTCTCAGTTCATTCTCTTCCAGACAGAGCTTGCATCTGATCTTAAGGGGCTGTAGATGCATGACAAATTTCGCATCCTCACAGATGCTTCTCTCTTTGAAGGTCTCAAATGCACGTTCCAATAGAGGAGGTTCTACACCACTCAATACCCCTATCTTGACCTCCACACGTAGGACACGTTTGGCTTCATGTGCGGCGGCATGCTCCCGACAAAGATCAAGCAGAGAGCTGATGATGGAGTACTCATGCATCAGCAGATCCTCGGTAGCAGTTCGCCTGCAGGCGGTTCCAGGAACCTTGAGGTTCCGTAAGGTGTTTTGATCAGCACTTTTTGAGGGTGGCTGGACGTGGCCTGACCGATGATCTGTGCCATTCCGGAGGCTTCCATCGTGCGCAGTATCTCCAGGGTCTTCTGGGCATCCCCGGGCTTTACGGCGATCAGGAATGTTCCCTCATTGGCCAGGCTGTATGCTTCAAAGCCCAGCAGTTCGCACACACCGGAGACCTCCAGGCTTACGGGTACCTTCTCCTCCTCTATCTCTATGCAGATATCTGATTGTCCCGCCCATTCATTGAGCACGGCAGCAATACCTCCCCTTGTAGCATCCCTCATCGCTTTGATATGTCCACGTTTGCCTCTATGAGCTTTTCAACCACCGGCCAGAGTGATCTGCAGTCACTTATCAGTTCGCTGGTAAAGCCCATGCCTTCCCTTTTCAAAAATATGGCAGCGCCATGCTTGCCGATACTGTTTGTTACGATGATCACATCATCAGGAGAAATGTGGTTTGAGGAGATTCCCTCTCTCTTTATCTCTCCGATGCCCGTGGTGTTGATAAATATCCCGTCGACACTTCCTTTGGGAACGACCTTCGTATCGCCGCTGACGATCACTGCCCCGTTTTTTTCAAGCTCGGATTCCATAGAGGCGACGATCTTTTCCAGTTTTTCCATGGCAAATCCCTCTTCTATGATCACCGCACAGGTAAGATACCTGGGTTTGGCGCCCATCATGGCCAGGTCGTTACAGGTACCGCATATGCTTAGCTTTCCTATGTCCCCGCCCTTGAAAAAAAGCGGTGTCACGGTAAAACTGTCAGTAGTAAATGCCAGTTTTCCCTCTCCAATGATCGCTGCGTCCTCAGCCTGTCTCAGTATCTCGTTATCAAAGCTTTTGTAAAAGAGCTCCTCTATGAGCCTGCTATTCTCTTCTCCGCCGTTTCCGTGCGCCAGGGTAATACGTTTCATACCATATCTCCGTATTTGTAGTATGCTGCACATGCCCCTTCGCTGGAGACCATACAGCTTCCGAGCGGTGAGGAGGGGGTACAGGCTTTGGCAAAGAGCTTACACTCAAATGGCTTTGCCGCACCCATGAGAATCTCTCCGCAGATACACTGTTTGTGATCATCGATCTCATCCTTCGGCAATAGGTCACTATAGATCCTTTCTGCATCCAGGCAGGCATAGGCCTCTTTGAGTTTCAGTGCACTATGGGGGATGTCACCGATACCGCGCCAGCGGAAATGTTCACGCTTTTCAAAAAACATATTATTGAGCTTTTGCGCGACAAGATTGCCCTCCTGTGTGACACTTCTGGTATATTCGATCTCAAGTTCACAGCGCTTTTCATTGAACTGTTTTAAAAGCATGCGTACACCCTCCAGTACATCTACAGGCTCAAAGCCGCAGACTACCACAGGTTTGCGGAACTCTCCGGGGAAGGGCTCATAGATCTTTGCACCGGAGATCACACTGACATGGCTTGGTCCTATAAATGCATCGATCTTCGATCTTTTTGATACCAAAAGTACTTGCATCGGTTCAGGAACGGTAATGTGATTGATATGAAAAAGTATATTTTTGATCCCCTCCCTGAGCACATGCTGTATGAGTGCGGCGGTCATCGGGGTAGTGGTCTCAAAACCGATCGCGAAAAAGATGATCTTTTTGTCCGGATTCTCTTCGGCTATCCTGAGGGTATCCAGAGGAGAGTAGACAAACCGCACATCCGCACCTTTTTCCCTTGCGCCCTGGAGTGATCCCATGGATCCGGGGACTTTGATCATATCGCCCAGTGTGACCAGTATCATATTTTTCTGCATCGCCAGCGTGTAGGCGTGGTCTATACGCTCTTTGGGCATTACGCACACGGGACATCCCGGTCCATGGATAAAGTGGATATTCTTCGGCATGAGCTGATGAAGTCCGTACTTCATGATGGTATGGGTGTGCCCGCCGCATACTTCCATGATGTATAGCTCACGATCAAGCTTTTCTGCCTCACTGTTGATCTGCTTTACCAGTGATCTGATCGTTCCTGGATCACGAAATCCCTCGTAGAGGTCTCTAAGTACAAGCTCACTCATGCTTGCCCCGGTTTTCACAGTGATCACTCTGTGCGATGAGATGCTCCCGCTCCTCTTCTTCCATTAACGCTATGATCTCCCTGTAGGCTTCAAGGCTTTGGAGTGCATCTGCTTCATCGATCCTGTTCATGGCAAAGCCGATATGGATCAAAACATAGTCTCCTACCTTTACAGGATGGTCGATCAGATCCAAAGAGGCTTCGCGCACTACACCCATGGTATCGACCGTTGCCATGTTGCGTTCACGGTCGATCCCGGTGATCTGTGAGGGTATGGAGAGGCACATATCAACTCCTGAACTTCTTCTTGAACGCTATCCAGTCGATCACCTCTTTGATGCTTTGGGGATTTTTGGTGCTCACTTCAAGGATGTCCACATTGGGTTTCAGCATTCTGACCGCTTTTTTTTCGGATTCGATATCGTACTCAAAGTGAGGCAGCAGGTCGGTCTTTGTAAAGAGTATCAGGTCTGCTTTTCTGAACATCACAGGATACTTGGCGATCTTGTCTTTCCCCTCGGGGATAGAGACGAGTACGATATTCAGATGCATCCCGACATCATAACTTGCAGGGCAGACGAGGTTACCGACATTCTCTACAAAACAGATATCGGTCTCTTCCATATTCATAGGGTGAAGCCCTTTATGCACCATAAAGGCATCAAGGTGGCAAGCCGAGCCGGTCTGTATCTGGTAAGCCGCTATCCCCTTTGTTTTCAGCCTCTGGGCATCCCTGTTCGTCTCCAGGTCACCTTCTATCACGCCAAAGGTAAAATCGGCCAGATCCGCCATCGCTTCCAGGAGAGAAGTCTTGCCGCTTCCGGGGCTGCTCATCAGGTTGATACCCAGTACATCGTGTCTGTCGAGGTGATCCCTGTTGTGTGCCGCTTCATGGTCATTCTTATGAAGTATTTTGGAGATCACATCAATAGTCTTGCTGTCATTGAGCTGCGGGTTGTGATGCAGGTTTTCATGCGTATGGTGATGCTCTTCTGTGATCGAACAACCGCAATCTTTACACATTTTTTCTCTCCAGATATTTATACAGGATAAAAATACCTGCCACGATGACAACAGAAATACCGAATTCACTGCTGTGCATAAAGCCCAGCAGGTGCAGATGCTCGCTGCCGTCTTCGTGTGCAGAAAGAGTTGCGGTAAACAGTAACAGAATTATTATATTTTTAAACATTATATCTCCTCTAGATCGAACAGGCCGAGTTTATTTTGTATTTGCCAAGCGCCTTGCCCCCGGCATCGATGATATGAACCGCACATGCCAGACAGGGATCAAAGGAGTGAAGTACCCTCAAAACCTCCAACGGTCTGGACGGATCTTCGAGCCTGATCCCTATCAGGGCCTCTTCATAAGGCCCCCTTTGATCCTGACTGTCTTTTGGAGAAGCATTCCAGGTCGTTGGGGCGATCACCTGATACTGTGCGATCTTTTGCTCCTCGATATTCACAAAGTGGCTCAAAACGCCTCTAGGGACTTCAAAAAATGCCCTTCCTTTTGCCTGAGAAGGTAAGGTTGCGAACTCATACTTGCCCCATGTCATCGTATCATAATATTTTATATTTTCTACCAGATCGTTGACCAGTCTGAAGATATACTCGGCGATGTAGGCACTCTCTATCGCTCTGGCAGCATTTCTTCCCACCGTGGTAGAGAGATCCGTCAGCTCAAGCTCACAGGCTTCCAGGAACTCATCTACAAACGGTCTGATGAAGCGGTTGCCTTTTTGATAACTTATCAGTACCCTGGCCAGCGGTCCGCACTCCATCGGCTTGCCGTCATAACGCGGTGCCTTGACCCAGCTGTACTTGTCCTCCTTTTTTTCGGTTTTGAGCGTACCGTCTTCATTGAGATCGGTATAGTATGGCTCATCATCTTGGTACCAGGCACGCTCCACCTCTTCAGTGATCCTCTTTTCATCAAAAGGTTGAACGCTCTCCAGGTCATGTCCAAAAATGATACCCTCTTCAAAAAGTCTATGCTCTTTATCGAACCTGAATCCGCCCACACACAAAAAGTTGCCCGCTGCCCGTCCCAGACCTGCCTTGATCTCATCTCTATAAGCCTTTGTGATCAGCTTTACATCAGGGAGGTAGGCTCTGTCTATGAAGTCCTTGGACTCTTTGAGGATGAAGATAAAATCATTCAGCCTTTGAGGGTTCAGCATGTCCGCTACACTTGTCACACCGCCTACAACGATCGTTTGCGGGTGAGGGGTCTTTGCTCCGAAGATGGCAATGGCTTTGGAGATATTGGTCTGGAACTTCAGAGCTTCAAGATAGTGCGAAAGCAAAAGCAGGTTCTCCTCGGGTGTAAGCTTATAGGCTTTGTGCCCCCAGTATCCGTTACTGAAGAGTCCCAGCTTTCCCGCATCCACAAATTTTTTGAGCTTCTCTTTCACCTCTATGTAGTGTGTATGGGAGTTACGGTAAGGGTGAGGGGAGTACTGGTGGGCTGTTTTGGAGGTTAGCTTTGGGTCTGCTTCCAGTGCTTTGGTCACATCGACAAAGTCCAGAAGATGCAGATGATAGAAATGGACCACGTGATCCTGTAAAAAGAGGGCAAGGGCCATCAGGTCCCTGATGATCTCACTGTTGACTGGTATAGTGATACCGTAGGCATCCTCCACTGTAGAGATGGCTGCACGGAAGTGTACATTGGTACAGACACCGCAGATCCTTCCGGCAAGAAGTCCTGCATCTCTTGGATCTCTGCCTTTGAGGATGATCTCAATACCCCTGAAAAGCTGTCCGCTGACATAGGCTTCCCTGACTACGTTGTTCTCATCCAATTCCACTTCTGCACGCAGATGTCCCTCGATACGGGTGATCGGGTCAATGACTACCTTTTTACGATTCGGCATTTTACGACCTTTTCTTTAGTGAAAGGCTTGCATTAGGCCTTGGCCTTAAAAGTGCCTCGCGGCATTGAATTTCAGATAAATCATTTAGTGTTTTATTGCTCTGCATTTTAACGCTTGTAATTTTTATCAATTCTCTTCCTCCTCAAGCTTTCTTTCATGTGCGAGCCTGTCAAAAAACTTTGTCTCCACACACCCCATACAGCCGTGGCCGCCCTGAACCGGCCAGCTTGTACCCTGGTTGAACTTCATCGTAGGGCAGTTGGCATAAGCATAGGGTCCTTTACATCCCATTTCAAAGAGACACCATCCCTTTTTTGCTCCCTCGTCTCCCCACTCCTTGACAAACTCGCCCAGCTCGTAATGGCCGCGTCTCTCACAGTTGTCATGGATCCTCCCCTCATAGGCCCAGAGGGGACGGTGAAACTTGTCAAGCGGCGGAAGCTCTTCGAACATCAGATAGGAGAGCAGGGTCCCTACGATATTGACAGGGTTGACCGGACACCCCGGAAGGTTGATGACATCATCTCTTCCAAGTGCTTCAGACACGCCCACCGCCCCGGTAGGGTTCGGTGCAGCTGCGACGACACCGCCGTCAAATGCGCAGCTTCCAACCGAAAGGATCAGGGCTGCCTCTTTGGCACACTTTTTCAGAAGTTCGATCCCGGTTTCACCATAAGGACCGATACGCAGGAATTTCCCCTCCATCTTCAGAGGGAACGCGCCCTCAACGATGAGCACATACGCTCCCTTCTGGTGGGTGATGACATGCTCCAGTGCTGATTCGCTCTGGTCTCCTGCACTGCTCATCAAGAGTTCATGGTAATCCAGTGAGATATAATCAAAGATCAGATCGCTGATGCCCGGATGTGCAGACTTGATAAAGGCTTCAGAGTTTCCTGAACAGTCAGCCAGCTCCAGCCAAATGACCGGAACGTTGTTAAGAGTAGTGACCCCCTCTTTGACTACGTCTTCAAATTCCGGGTGAAGCTGCATAGAGGCGGTGACCATCGAGATCCAGCTGTTGACCTCCTTATTGCTGATCTCGTAGGCATCTAAAGCAGAGGAGAGGTTTTTAGTATCAAGCTGGTTTTGGGGATGGAGCCTGTTGAACTTCTCGATCCGTTTTTTGGCCAGTTCGATCTCTTTTTCTCTTCTGATCTCTTCAGTGCTCTTTTTAGGCATATTCGGATCGATGAGACTCTGTGAAGCCTCTACGATATCCTCTACCATCTTTTTACAGCGTCCGCATACACGACCCGCCTGGGTATATTCTCCCAACTCCTGAAAGCCGGAGATTCCGCTTGCACATACGATATCTTCGATATCTTTCTGATAAACATGCTCACAACTGCAGACAAGCCTGCCTCTTTCTGATAGCTCTCTGTTCTCGTAGAGATACGCAGCATCTATGCGCTTTCTGTCCCTCATCAGGTTTTCCAGGTAACCGGTATCTACATTGGAGTTGATCCCGATAAAGCGTACCAGCCTGTCGTCACTGATATAGTATTCATCTACCCTGTGATCAGACTTTGAAGTCATGAGAATCTTCTCATAACCCTCTGGAACATCAGGCCTGCTTAGCTCTACCAGCTCAAATCCTCCGACTTTCAACATATCAATCGATACATCAGGTTCAAACTGTTTTTCTTTATCACCAAATATATGAGCTATGGCTACATCAGCCTGTAGCGTACACTCTTTGACATGTCCCGCGACAAATCCTAAACTCTCGACCTCTGCCGCTTCACCCACCGCATAGATATCTTCCTCACTGCTTTGCATATGAACATTGGTCAGGATACCTCTGTTACACCCGAGTGTTGTATCTCTTGCAAAACCGATGTTGGGTTCAATTCCAACACCAAAGACTAAGAAAGGATCGTTGATCTCAAACTTTCTGGTCTTGAGTCGGGTGATATGGCCACTCTCTACCGTTTTATCGAGGATCTCGTTTTTATAAGAGATCCGTATTTTCCCGCTTTTCAGATAGGCGGATTCGATCTCTTCATGGGCTTCTGCGGAGAGTGTCCTGTCATAAAGCCTGTTTGAGCGTACAAGCAAAGTTATTTTTTCTACTTCACTCATACCGTTAAGCGTCTCCAGCAATTCCAGGGCAATCGGCCCGGAACCGACAATGACCACTTCACGGCCTTTGATCCCCTCTTTGATCTTTTGGCAGTCTTTATTACTTCGAAATACC
>JBEWPY010000061.1:0-10595 GCA_047689495.1 Candidatus Sulfurovum profundilacunae
TAGAGAACATTACGCCGCTCTCGCCGATGTCGCTTCGTACCATCTTCATCACCACGACACTCAAATGGACCTTCAGATAGTCAAAACCATGCAGATACTTATAGTGGATGGAACGATCGGTGAAGTTGGAGGCCAGACACTTTTTATAGCTCTCGATCAACTCTTCATAGCTACGGATATTCAGAAAGGTTTCATTCTGTCCCGCAAAGGAAGCAGTCGGAGAGTCTTCCGCCGTCGCCGAGCTTCTCACCGCAAGGCTCACCTCTTCTCCGTATTGCTCTTTCAGTGAGGCATACCCCTCTCTGATCTCCTCTTCTATCTCAGAGGGAACCGTACACTCTCTGACGATCTTCCTGCATCTTTTTCCGATACTTTGCAGCTGATTGACATTCTCGGGGTCAAGAGGACGCAACGCTTCCTCCAAAGCCTGCCACGCCCCGTTGGCTGCAAGTACTGCTTCATACGCCTCCGCAGTCACGGCAAAGCCGTTAGGGACACGAATCCCTTCTGATGAGAGGTTACGGTACATTTCACCCAACGAAGCATTTTTACCGCCCACCTCTGCGACATTTTCCATCCCCAGTTCACTGAACCACCTGATATATCCAGACATGATAAATCCTTTTAAATATTGTACTGCTAAAAAAATTAAAAACAGACCTCCTTTGACATCCTCTTTACATTTGAGCTAAAATAAGAAACAGAGAAAAGGAGTTCATATGGCTTACGTACAATCCTTCGGAGCAGCAGAGACGGTCACGGGATCCTGTCACCTGCTGCAGCTGCAGAACGGTATCAACCTCCTGATAGATTGCGGGATGTTTCAGGGGCTTGTGGAAGAGAGCAACAGAACCCCTTTCAGATTTGATCCGGGGGAAGTGGATTTTCTACTGCTTACCCACGACCACCTCGATCATGTCGGGCGTATACCGAAACTTGTCAAAAAGGGCTTCAACGGTACGATCGTTACCCACAACTCCACGATGGACCTGGCTGAAGTCGTGTTGATGGACAGCGCCAAAATCCAGGAAGAGAGTTATAAAACCGCTTACAAAAAAGCACAGCGCATAGGGAAAGAGAGAAGCGTACCCAAACCGCTCTATGAGAAAGATGATGTACGGCTTGTCTATCAGCTCCCGCTCATACATGCGGGATACGATGAAAAGATCGACCTGGGACACGGCATCTCGGTTACGTTTAAAAATGCCGGACATATCCTGGACTCTGCGATCATCCGGATCGAATTTGTAGAGAATGGAACTGAAAAAACCGTTGTCTTCAGCGGTGACCTGGGAAACCACGATGATCTTGTCATGCCGTCACCCGATACCCTTGAAGAGGCGGATGCCCTTTTTATCGAATCCACTTACGGCGACAGAAACCATAAGGGGGTGAAAGAGAGTGATGAAGAGCTCGAAGCGATCATCAAGGAGACGATCAACAATGAAGGCAATGTCCTCATCCCCTCTTTTGCCATCGAACGTACCCAGGAGATCCTCTGTCTGCTTAAACTGATGTATGACCGCGGCGATCTGCCGGTATGCAAGATCTATCTTGACTCGCCCATGGCGATCAGGGCAACCGATATCTACAAAAAATACCATGAAGAGCTCAGCGAATGCTGTAACAAATTTCTCGAGCGCGACGGTGCGATCTTTGACTTTCCCTATCTCAACTATACCCTGCATATCCAGGACTCGATGAAGATCAATGAGGAGGAGTCACGCTGTATCATCATCGCAGGTGCCGGCATGTGTAACGGCGGGCGTATCCTGCAGCACTTCAAACACCGCTTGTGGAACGAGAAAAATGCCCTGGTCTTTGTAGGCTATCAGGTGGAAGGCACCCTGGGACGAAAGATCGTTGACGGCGAAAGGAAGATAAAAGTCTATAACGAAGAGATCATTGTCAAGGCCAAAGTCCTCACCATCAACGGATTCTCCGCTCATGCAGACCAAAACGGCCTCATCGAGTGGATGCAAAGCTTCAAAAGGCTTGACAGGATATTTCTCATTCACGGAGAGCGCGACAAACAGGAGATCTTTCAGAAAGAGATACTCAAACGGCTGGATAAAAAAGCCCATATCGTCAAATATGCCGAGAAGATAGGGATCTAAATTGGCCTATCATACATTACATGCCCGCGAGGTCCTAAAAAAGCTTGATACCGATGTATCCGGGCTAAGCAGCAGCGAAGCACAGAAAAGGGAAGAAGAATACGGGCTCAATGTACTTCCCAGCAAACCGGAGCCGACCATTTTTGAACATTTTATCAGGCAGTTCAAAAGCCCTATCATCTATGTACTGCTCATCGCTTCGTTTTTGGCGATCATCATTGAAGAGTATACCGATGCGCTCTTTATCCTTGCGGTGCTCTTTTTAAATGCTGTGATAGGAACCTACCAGGAGTACTCCTCTTCACAAAAAGCCAAACATCTTCAAAACCTCATCCAAACCACTGCAATGGTATTCAGGGACGGAAAAGTACATGAAGTCGAGAGTCGTCATATTGTCCCCGGGGATATGATCACCTTTGAACCCGGCAGCAAGGTTTCGGCAGATATCAGATTGGTTGAATCAAGCAATCTTCTCGTTGACGAATCCCTGCTGACCGGGGAGTCTATGGACATCCATAAAGAGGCCGATTTTGTCAGCGATGACCCGAACCTGCTTCTGGCCGAAAGAAAAAATATGCTGTTTGCGGGTACCTATATCTCAAGCGGACGGGCCAAAGGTGTCGCCGTTGCGACCGGTGCAGAGACGAAAGCAGGAAAGATCGCGCAGCTTCTCAGCCAGCACAGCAAAGCAAAAATCCCCCTTTTGGAAAAGATGGAGAAACTCACCTTTACCATCTCTCTCTTTGTCGGTGTCATGGTACTGCTGCTCTTTGCTATCGGACTGCTCAAAGGAATGGAGCTTTATGCACTCTTTCTCTTCTCTGTGGCGCTGGCTGTCTCAACAATACCCGAAGGCCTACCTGTTGCCATCACCGTAGCGCTTACTTCGGCATCTTTAGCGATGTCGAAACGCAACGTCATCGTACGGAAACTGGCTGCGATTGAGGGCCTGGGCGCCTGTACGCTCATTGCAAGCGACAAAACAGGCACCCTCACCCAAAATCGTTTAAGCGTAGAGTATTTCATCTCCCCTACACAAGTGTATGATACCGATATGCTGGGTGAAGTGCACGAAAAGATCTTCCTTGCCTCCATCCTCTGTAACGAGATGCATATGGAGGAAGCAAAAGACGGAAATATAGAATTCTTCGGGGACCAGGTGGATACCGCTCTGGCACAGTTTGCAGCAGATGCCGACGAGTCCTATATCACTGCATCCAAGTCTTACAGAAAGATCGATGAGATACCCTATGAGCCTGTCAACAGGTTTTCCGCAGTGATGATGGAGTTTGACGATGAACTGATCCAGTTCAGCAAAGGCTCTCCGGAGACGGTATTGGAACACTGCAAAAGCTCTGCAGAGGAGAAAGCCGAAATCCTTGCCAGTGTGGATGAATGGGCGATGAAAGGCTACCGTACCATAGCCCTTGCTTTCAAAGAATCCAGAGAAGAAGAGACAATCACACTCAACAATTTTATCTATCTCGGCTTTGTAGCGATCATCGATCCGGTACGCCCTGAAGCCCCGGAAGCAGTGAAGACGGCACAAAAGGCAGGAATCAGGGTCGTAATGATCACAGGAGACCATCCCAACACTGCCCTCTCGATCGCCCAGGAGCTTGGTATCGCTGAAAACAAAAATGACGTGATGGGCGAAGCGGCGCTTTTGGCCTGGGAAAATGCGGGAGCCTCTCCTGAAACGGTCAGGGACAAAAGTGTTTTTTCCCGTGTGACACCTTCCCAGAAGATGAAAATCGTAGAAGCGTATCAACATCTCGGACATTATGTTGCCGTTACCGGAGACGGCGTCAATGACTCCCCTGCCCTGCGCCATGCCAATATCGGCGTAGCCATGGGGAAGAGCGGCACCGATATCGCCAAATCTTCCAGTGACCTGATACTTACTGATGACAACTTCAGCTCTATCGTAAACGGTATCGAAGAGGGACGGCGCGCACATGACAACATACGCAAGGTCATCTATCTGCTTATCTCTACAGGATTTGCCGAACTGATACTCGTGATGCTCTCGTTTATCTTGGGGATGCCTTTGCCCCTGCTTCCGGTACAGCTGCTCTGGCTCAACCTTGTGACCAACGGGATACAAGACGTCATGCTGGGGCTGGAGAAAGCAGAACCGGACCTGCTCAAGCGCCCTCCGCGCTCACCCAAAGAGCCTATCTTCAATGCTTTGATGCTGCGTCGTATCCTGGTGGGGGGACTCTATATGAGCAGTGTCTCCTTTCTCCTCTTTTATACAATGATCGAGAAGGGCATGAGTGAAGAGAGCGCCAGGAATATCGTACTTCTTTTGATGGTACTTTTTGAAAATGTCCATGTATTCAACACCAGAAGCGAGATGAACTATCTCCACAGGATACCTTACAGAAGCAGTTTTTTTCTGATCCTCTGGGTCATCTTTACACAGCTGCTTCACATCGGGTCCATGCATACGCCGTTTATGCAAAACCTCCTTGCTTTGGAACCGGTCTCTTTTGATATGTGGCTGGAACTTCTGGGGATAGCGTCGGGGCTTATGGTCATCATGGAAACAGACAAATGGCTGAGATTGAGAAAGAGAAAGGAAGCGAACCTGTGAAAATAGCATTTTTTGAGATCAAAGAAGAAGAGAGAGCTTTTTTTAAAACACACCTGAAGGGGCATGAACTCCTTTTCTTTGAAAAAACGATCCAGCAGATCGTCACGGAGAAAAAAGAATTTGAAGCGGTTTCGATTTTCGTACACTCGCAAATCAGCAATGAACTTCTTGCCAACCTTCCCGGGCTTCGCTATCTTCAGACACGCTCGACCGGTTTTGACCATGTAAAATGCAAACATCTGTACCAAAAACAGATCAAGGTAAGCAATGTTGCCGGTTATGCCGGCCCTGCCGTCGCTGAGTTTGCTTTCTCCCTGCTTCTCAATGCCACACGGAAGACACACCTCTCCATACAAAGAAGCAAATCAGGAAATGAAGACTATTTTGACCTGAAAGGAGTGGAGCTCTATGGCAAAAAACTGGGTATCCTGGGACTGGGGACCATCGGTTTGCAGATGGCGGAGATCGGCAAAGGTTTCGGGATGGATATCCTCGGGTTTTCACGGACCCATAAACCTGTCTATGATGAAATCGGGATAGCCTTTCTGTCTCTTGAAGATGTCCTGCAGAATACTGATTTTTTAATGATTGCATTACCTCTCACTCCGGCCACGGAACATATCATAGACAGCGCTACCGCCTCCCTCATCAAAAAAGAGTGTATCCTCATCAATATTGCACGCTGTGAAATCCTGGAACCCTCACTCTATGTCACACTGCCCAATATGATCGCTACCGATGTATGCGGGGATATCACGCTCGCAAAAAAAGAAAATATACTTTATACTCCACATATGGCATACTACACGACAGAAGCGCTGGCAAGGATACAGACAATCTCTTTGGAAAATATGCAGGATTTCCTGGAAGAGAAAACACCTCGCAACTGTCTCAAAATTGAATGCGAAAAGGAGTACGCTGATGCATGATTCCAAAGTCAACCAGACCAGTTCCAGTTTTTTATACCACAATGAAGCCAGAGGGGTCAGACTGCAGCTGGACTACCTCAAAGCCGAAGTCAAAATGCGTGAACACGACATCAGACACACCATCGTCGTCTTCGGAAGCGCCCGCATCAAAGAGCCTGAACGTGCAGCACGGATAGTAAAAGAGGCCAGGAAAGCACTTGAACAGGACCCGGCTTCCAAAGAGCTGAAGTCCACCCTTAAAAAAGCTGAAAAAATGGTTGAAAAAAGTATCTATTATGAAGAAGCCCGGGCATTCGGAAGGCTGGTCGGAGAAAGCGGCAGAGGCCCCGATGATACCAGGGTCACCCTGATGACCGGCGGCGGCCCCGGCATTATGGAAGCGGCCAACCGCGGTGCAGAGGAGGCGGGAGCCCTCTCCATCGGACTCAATATCGAACTGCCGTTTGAACAAAACCCCAACCCCTATATCACCCCTGACCTTGATTTCTATTTCCACTACTTTGCGATACGCAAGCTTCATTTTATACACCGGGCAAAGGCACTCGTGATCTTCCCGGGGGGATTTGGCACGCTGGATGAACTTTTTGAGGTATTGACACTCATCCAAACCCATAAGAGTAAACCCATACCGGTCGTACTTATATGCAGGGAGTATTGGGAAAAACTCATCAACTTTAAAATGCTTACAGAAGAAGAGATGATCTCTGAAAAAGATCTGGAACTGATGGAGTTTGCCGACACTGCCCCGGAAGGATGGAACAGGATCCTGCAGTGGTATATCGACGAGGGCGATCCACTGTTTTAGTTTTATTTTATCGCAGAGACTGAAATCCCTGTTCTGCACTATGCTATAATTGCATCAATTTCTATCAGGGGCTAGCGCAGTGGACACATCTACAAACCATACACAAAAATTCATTCTCAAACTCTTTCCGGAGATCATGGTCAAAGGAGACGCCGCCAAAAAACAGATGGTCGGCCAGCTCTACAATAACCTCCAAACCCTGCTTCATCCCCTGAGCCCGGAGATGTA
Organism: Candidatus Sulfurovum profundilacunae; assembly: GCA_047689495.1. Lineage (GTDB taxonomy): Bacteria > Campylobacterota > Campylobacteria > Campylobacterales > Sulfurovaceae > Sulfurovum > Sulfurovum profundilacunae. The sequence goes on from JBEWPY010000061.1 coordinate 6,679, forward strand.
TATCAAAAAGTTCAGCGACAAGATCGAGGTCGTGACTCCTGTCGCACTTGTCAATCAGGTCCGGCAGATACTGCTGGACACTCCCGGCATCGATCAGGTACTAGAAGCGCTGCAGTTGGATGAAATGAAAAGCCTTGATGCGATCAAAGCCAAGGTGTGCGATATCGTTGCAGAGAGTCTCAAAGACAAAAGTTTTGTGGTGCGTGCCAAACGTACGGGAAAGCATGAATTCAACTCTTCTCAGATAGAGCGTACGGTCGGGGGATATATCCTCGCACATTCTGAAGCAAAAAAGGTTGATCTGCACGATCCCGAAGTCACCGTACGCATCGAACTGATCAACAACCAGCTCAATATCATTACCGACAAACACCCGGGACTGGGCGGCTACCCTCTCGGTACACAGGGGGGCATCCTCTCGCTGATGTCAGGCGGATTTGACTCCACGGTGTCCAGCTACCTGACGATGAAGCGCGGGATCAAGACCCACTTCGTCTTTTTCAACCTCGGCGGTGCTGCCCATGAGATCGGAGTCAAACAGGTAGCACTCTATCTCTGGAACAGGTTCGGCGCCTCGCACCGTGTGAAATTCGTCTCGGTACCGTTTGATACTGTGGTAGAAGAGATCTTCCGTTCCACCGCAGAGACCTATATGGGGGTGACTCTCAAACGGCTGATGCTGATGGCGGCAGAGAAGATCGCCGATGAGATGGAGATCGATGCATTGCTTACCGGAGAGAGTGTGGCACAGGTCAGCAGCCAGACCCTGCGTAACCTGGCGCTTATCGACCAGGTGACCAACAAGCTTGTCCTGCGCCCGCTGGCAACGATGAACAAACCGGAGATCATTAATATTGCCACTAAAATAGGTACCAGATACTTCGCAGAAAATATGCCGGAGTACTGCGGTGTCATTTCCAAAAACCCGATCACTCACGGTTCCTACAAGCGCATGGAGAAGGAAGCAAGGCGTTTCGATTATACGGTACTTGACAAAGCGGTGGAAAAGGCAAAAACGATCTGCGTAGATGAGATCATCGATGATGTCACACAAAGCGCCCCGGTAGAAGTGGTCACGGAACCGGACCCTGAGAAAAATGTCATCATTGACATACGTACGGAAGAGGCGTGTGTCACTGCCCCGTGCGAATGCATCAAGATCCCGTTCCACAAACTCAAGACAGAGTTCAAAAAGCTGCCGAAGGACAAAGAGTACCTGCTCTACTGCGGAAAAGGGATCATGAGCCAGCTGCATGCCCAGTACCTCCGAGATGAGGACAGAGAGGAGAATGTCAAGGTTTATCGGCCGTAATTTTCTCCACCCCCTATCTTTTTGCAAAAAATCCTGCTATAATTTCGAACTTTTATGCAAGAGTGTACTGAACTCTATTTTTGAGATAGCCGATTATTATCTCCTCTATTCCTCGCTGACTAACGCGACACAGTTTGGTATCAACTGCAGAAAACAGGTTATATATACCTCTTGATACTATTTAACATAATTCCAAGAAGCCCTTATTACCGACAATTTAATACAAAGTAACAAAATGAAATTTACAGATTTTAAGCTCAAAGAGAGCATTCAGCAAGCAGTGGAAGAAGCAGGCTTTATAGAGCCAAGCCCCGTACAGAAAGAGGCGATCCCTTTGGTCCTTGAAGGACACGACATGATCGCTCAGGCCCAGACAGGAACGGGTAAGACCGCAGCCTTCGGCCTGCCGGTCATGAGTATGATGAAAGCTAACGGCAAAGTCGAAGGACTGGTCATCGTCCCTACCCGCGAGCTTGCAATGCAGGTGAGTGACGAACTCTTTCGCTTCGGTAAAAATGCCGGGCTCAAAACCGCAACGGTTTACGGCGGTACGGCCTACAAAAAACAGATCGACCGTATCAGACAGGCCTCCATCATCGTAGCGACTCCGGGAAGGCTCCAGGACCTGCTTAAGAGCGGCAGCATCAAACTCAATCCTCAGTTTGTCATCCTTGATGAGGCTGATGAGATGCTCGATATGGGGTTCCTCGACGAGATCAAAAACATCTTTACGTTCCTTCCAAAAGAGCGCCAGACACTTATGTTCTCAGCGACAATGCCTAAAGCGATCCGCAAATTGGCTGAAGAGATCCTCGAAAACCCGAAAACCGTCTCCATCACCAAATCAGAGACGACCAACACTAAGATCACCCAGCTCTACTATGTCGTTCGTGAGAGCGAAAGAGATGACGCTCTTGTCAGGCTGATCGACTACAAGAATCCCGGCAAATGTATCATCTTCTGCCGTATGAAAAAAGAGGTAGACAGACTTGTATCCCATATGACGGCGCAGGGGTTCAAAGTAAGCGGCCTGCACGGCGATATGGAGCAGAAGCAGAGAGAAGTAACGATCCGCGCCTTCAAACAGGGCGGTATCGATATCTTCATCGCGACCGATGTCGCGGCACGCGGGCTGGATGTCAATGACGTCACCCATGTCTTCAACTACCATATCCCGTTTGATTCCGAAAGTTATGTCCACCGTATCGGACGTACGGGACGCGGCGGGAAGTCCGGAGAAGCGATCACACTGGTCAGCCCGAATGAACTCCGTACGATTAAACGCATCGAAAAGGATGTCGGCACACAGATGAGTACCGAGATCATCCCTACACGTATAGAGGTACAGAATGCCAAAGCCGATGAGCTCATCGCCGAGATCGCTGAAACCAGAGTGACTGAAAGTGCGATCACGCTTGTCAAGACACTCCAGCACGACCTGGATATCGTCACCATCGCTCACCTGCTTGCTTCGATGATCCAGGAAGATCATGCGGTCAAAGGCAAAGACAAGATCGGTCTGAGCCATGAAGAGATCGCCAAAGCGTTTGAGAGATCAAAAGACGAGAGAAACAAGAAGAACAGAGGCAGAGGACACCAAAGAAGAAGACGTGATGACCGCAGCCGCAATGAGAGCGGCGGGAACAGACGCCCCAGAAACCGTAAGAGCAGCGGAAGCGGACGCGACAGCCGCAACGGCGGCAGAGGAAGCAACAGAGGGTAACTGCCCTCCTCTCCCGTTATCCTCTCCTTCCTCATTACCACGGACATCGTGGTAATGAGGAAGCTGAACTGTTGGCTGACCTTTTAATAAGATTTAAGTGTTTCGTAGTTTTCTATAAATACTTTCACAATATTTGGATCGAAGTGTTTTCCAGCCTGTTCTTGAATATATTTTAGAACATCTTCTTCAGGCCACGCAGATTTATATACACGTGGATGAACAAGAGCATCCCAGACATCTATTACTGCGAAAATTCTCGCTTCGATTGGTATAGCGTCAGAACGTAATCTCTGGGGATAACCGCTACCATCCCATTTTTCATGATGGCAATATGGAATAGCAATACAGGAGACAAGGAAGTCTATTTGTATCATTAGATCATGAGCTATCTGAGGATGGGTTTTCATTTGAGCCCACTCTTCATCATTAAGTCTCCCGGGCTTCACTAATATCTTATCAGGTATACCGATCTTGCCTATATCATGAAGGATTGCGCCTCGCTCGATACACTCAAGTCTTTGTTTTTCAGAGATACCGGATAATTTAGCCAACTTAAGAGTCATGTTGGTCACTCGTAAAGTGTGATCCTTTGTTTCTTGATGACGTATATCCATTACCTTGACCCATCCTGCAATTGTCTGGTCATAACTATTGATTAAATCTATATTTAATTTTGTTCTATGGCGAACGTCTTTTCTGATCAGAAAGAATAAAAGGGCAGTCGTAACTGCAATAAATAACCATCCTTTAATATTCTGTGCAAAAGTAATATACTCTTTCTTTTCAAAGAGTAAATCTACAACGGTATCTGACAAAAATATCCACATTACCCCAAGTACAAGATAGATTGTGACGATTCGGTATTCTGGTTTTATCTTCATG
>JBEWPY010000062.1:0-10548 GCA_047689495.1 Candidatus Sulfurovum profundilacunae
ACGCATAAACTTTTTGGAGGAATGAAACATAATGAAATACCTTAATCGATTCTCAACAGTAGCCTCTGCCACCGGGCTGGGCCTGTTGCTCTCTACAGGCCTTACCGGATGTATCGGAGGCGACCGGCAAACCCAGGAACAGCAACAGGCCAAAGGTGCCTTTGTGATCATCGAAGAGACTGCTCCCGGCAAATATCAGATCAAAGACGAGTTTCCTGCCGATGAAACACGTATCGTACTCAAACAGAGGGACGGTACCGAACGTGTGCTTACCAAAGAAGAGATGGATCGGCTGATCCGGGAAGAGAGTGCCAGGATCGATAACGGCACCTCCGACCTCACGCAGCCGCAAATGCAGGCACAAGGCGGTATGGGCCTTGGTGAAGCGATCCTTGCAAGCGCTGCTGGCGCCATCATCGGATCATGGATCGGAAGCAAACTTTTTGGAAACCAGAATTACCAGAACAACCGAAAAGCAGGATATAAAAATACTTCCACATTTACCAGAAGTCAGAACAGTTTCAAGAAAGCCAAAACCGCTTCAAAGAGCAGCAGTAGAAAAAGTGGTTTTTTCGGTAGCAGGAAGAGCAGTTCAAGAAGCGGAAGCTTCTTTGGAGGATAAATGCTAAAGCTACAGAAAACCCTCCCTCTTGACACCGGGTATCTTGAGTCCTTAGGTTTTGTCTGGCATACAGACAGTGATGAGAGCAGCTATATTTCAGATGAACTGGTTGTGATCGATGCCGTAGAGGCAGAAGCTTATTATGAAGCAGGAAATGAGCTTTATGATATGTTTATCGAAGCTGCACAGCATGTGATCGACAACAACCTCTTTCATGAGATCGGCATCCCCTTTAACCTTGTTGAGATCATCAAAGAATCATGGGAAAACGATGTACACTGGCATCTTTACGGACGTTTTGACCTTGCCGGAGGGTGTGATGACAAACCCATTAAACTACTGGAATTCAATGCCGATACACCGACCGCCCTCTTTGAGACAGCGATCATCCAGTGGGCGATGCTCAAACAGAACGGTATGGAGGAAGAGAGCCAGTTCAATGGTGTCTATGAAGCAATTATCGAGAATTTCCAGCGTCTGGTTACACTGGAAGAGAGCGTGGAAGCCTTTGAGGAGAACTATGAGGGGTGGAAATTCCTCTTCACCTCGATCAGGGGTAACTCCGAAGAGGAAAATACGGTAAGACTGCTCCAGCATATCGCCAATGAAGCAGGATATGAAACAGCGTTTGCCTATATCGATGAAGTAGAATTCAGCAGCGAGGAAGGGATCTTCTACAACGGTGAGAACTATGCACTCTGGTTCAAACTTATTCCCTGGGAGGATATCGCGCTTGAGGAGTCTGACCTTGCGATGCTGCTTACCGATATCATCCAGAACCAGAAAGCGATCCTGTTCAACCCGGCCTATACCCTGCTCTTTCAATCCAAAGGCCTTCTAAAGGTATTGTGGGACCTTTATCCGAACCATCCGCTGCTGCTTGAAAGCTCTTTTGAACCGCTAAAAGGACAAAAACAGGTAAGCAAACCGTTTTTTGGAAGAGAGGGAGGAAGTGTCAGCATCATTGATGAGAACGGTACTGTAACAGAAACGGTCAAAAGCGACTATGAAAATCACAAGATACTCTATCAGGCCTACACGGAACTTCCTACGGACAGATGGGGGAAAAGTTATCAGGCCGGTCTGTTTTATGCGTATGAAGCCTGTGGGCTGGGTTTTAGAAAAGGGGATAAAATCTTAGACAATATGTCTAAATTTGTCGGGCATTTTGTGGAAGCGTAAACGATATTTCATACCATGTTTTACTATTTGAATGAAAATCAATGTTGCCTTTTAGCTGATCGAGGACAAGTACATTGATCAGCTTCAAGCCCAACGACTCTTCCACGGTGTTTATATCAAATCCTTTGCCATTATCTTCAATCACCAACTTATAGGTATCTTCATGCCTATTGAAAGCTATTAATATCTTTCCTTTATCGTCGTCAAAGGCATATTTGTAGGAGTTGGTGATAATTTCATTGGCGATAAGACCGATATACGCTGCTTCTTTAAGAGGAAGAGAGACATTGATATCGGTAACCAGCTCTATATCCACCATACCGTTCTCAAACCCTCTCTGAATATTTTTTACCAGAGACTGCATATACGGATACATATCGATCTTCTGCAAATCATCGTCGACGATCAGCATCTCATATGTTTTGGCAATGGCACTGACTCTGTTGGAGATCTCCGTCAAAACAGAGAAACACTCTTTATCTTCAATATCCTGGCTCTGCAAATGTATCAGAGAGAGAATGATCTGCAGGTTGTTCTTTACTCTATGGTGTACCTCCTGAAGTAGCAGTTCTTTGTTTTCTATCGCTGCGCTGAGTTGTTTTGTCTTCTCTCTGACCTCGGCCGCCACTCTCTTTTCTCTATCTCTGGCTTCTTGTAAAAACAATCGATAGGTCTCTTCTTTCTCTTTTTGCAATATCATATACCGGTCTGCAAAAGCCAGAGAGAGGATCAATGCTTCAAATGCTGTTGTCCAGAGAAAAAGATTTGGATGAGTTGAAAAAGAAGAAGTAAAACCGAAAGAATCTGAAACAAAAAACAGATAAGAGATAAATACGACCATAAAACCTGCAATGTAGAGCCTCGCCTGTTTATAGCCTTTACTATAAACATAAAATGCTACCGTAAGATTAAAAAATACAATAAAAATTCCAAGATATCCCGATAGGGTTAAACCAAAACTGATTAAATCCTGATTATTAAATAAAAACATAGAGACAATACATATAGTTAAGAAAAGTATAAAAATATGATTAAGTCTTTTATAGCGTTTGATATCAAGGAAATACATAGCAAAAAGCGCATTGGTAATTAAAAGCATATAGAGTCTTACTATCGTTACTTGCATATCCAGCTCCACCCACTCTTTAGGGAGATAGATTTGAGTAAGTCCCACAAACTTCATCTGGAATATAAGAAGTGGAATCAAATACATTGCATAAAAAAAGTAACTTTTATCTTTGGCATAAACAGAGGTGAAAAAACTATAGACCATTAAAGCAAAAATAAATCCGATCAAGAAGATATTAATAAACTGTTCTTCTCTGTCTCTGTTGATATATGTGAACTCATCTTCCAGTTTTATATTAAAATTAAGAAATGCATAATCAGAGTAAACTTTTGCATAATATCGTTTCGTTGTATAAGGTTCTAAACGTATAGGATAATAGTTTAACTGTGTTGTATGGTCTTTGCGCGGGTGTGCCTGTCCTTTCTTATCTACTTTTGTAAGATCAGATTCATCATAAAAGTAGATATTCTCAATAGGCAGTGCACCAAAGAGAAGGATCTTTTCCTGAACCTTATTACTCTCGTTTTTAAAGCTCAAAGCGATCCAGGCCTTTTTACCCACACTATTAAATCTTATATCCTCTTTGTCATAAGGCTGAAATTTTTTCTTTTCAATGATCTCGGAAAGTGTATCATCATTTTCATCGATATACACATCACTGTACTGAAGCAGAGAGATACCGTTTTGTGTAATATCCACCGCTTCTGAGTAAAGCAACGTTATCCAGCAAAAACAAAAAATGATCAGATAACGCATATACTCCCTTTCTTTTACAAATCATACCTCATTTGAACTAAGCCTGCTTTGAATTAACGCTTCAATTTATTGTAGACTAAAAAAAGGATATAAGTATAAAAGATGGAATCACTCAAAAACGTTAGAAGTTATCTAACAGCTTTAAGGCGATAGAGAGCTAAAGCAGTCATGACTTTGAGGGTTCTTTGTCACTACAGGCTACAGAAACGATCTCCGGAGTCTTACTGTCTATCCTTGCAGCGGTCAGCGAACCGCCCCATACACAACCGGTATCAAGCGCTAACACATTTTCATCCTGATAGAATCCAAGCGCCGACCAATGTCCAAAGAGTATGCGCAGATCTATCTTCTTTCTATCCATCACCTCAAACCACGGCTTCATCCCTTTCTCTTCAAGCTTTTTGTCTGTCGGGGGGCCTTTTTGTTCAAAATCAAGTCTGTGATCTTTGTAACAGAAGCGCATCTGCGTAAAAGTACTCAAAATATACCGGTCGATATCATCCATGCTTGCACTTCGGTCAAAACGGTCATATGTATGGTGAAACATCTTCTCAAGCCACACTTTCACTTCAGGGTCATCCGCGCTTAACTTCTCTTCGATCTGCCTGGCATAGCGTATCGTCATACCCAGATCAAACTCCGGAGAAATTCCTGCATGAGACATACAGTATCCTAGACTGTAATCCACATGAAGAAATTTTTGACGGCGCAGCCAGTCAATATACTCTTTTGCTTTGGGAGATCGGAGGACAGGATCGATAGAACTATTGCTTTTTCGTACACCATAATATGCTGCAATGAGTGAAATATCATGGTTTCCGAGCACTATCTCAACACAGTCGCGGATACTGTAGATATGTTCCAATGTAGCCAGCGAATCTTCGCCGCGGTTTACCAGGTCACCGAGTAGCCAGAGTTTATCATTCTCTTTATCAAACCTGATCTCATCAAGCAGTCTTAAAAAAGCACTATAACACCCTTGCAGATCGCCTATCGCCCAGACTGCCATTATGCAAACCTTCTTTGCATAGCAGGGAGCAGGGAGCAGGGAGCAGGAAGCAGGTCTGGTATCTTTTTCTTTGAAAAACTTCTATCTGATAAAAGCGTTGCTGCGCAATGCATACCAAAACTTCTCATTTCTCCTTCCTCACTCCTAATTCTTCAGCGTATTGTACTGCTTTTTCTTCAAAACTCATAGCTGCATAAGCAGGAGAAGGAGAAGGGAGATAGCACGTCTCTGCATCCAAATGGGAAAAGTATGTTTTGTAAAGTGCTTCAGCCTTTTTCCCGGTAAAACATACTTTTTTTATCTGTGGATACTGCTTCATAAGTGCTGCGATATCATTCACCTTTTCATCCTTCAGCGAACTGTCCAGTGAGTTGTCGCGCTGACACACTGCAACCATATCCCAAAGGCCCAGTTTACACTTCTTGAGCAACCATATTTTCTGGTCACGATTATTGACAGGATAGCCGGAGACCGCCTCCATGATCTTCCAGAACTGGTTGCGCGGATGGGCATAGTAGAAGTTGTTCTCAAATGATTTGACACTGGGGAATGTCCCTAGGATCAATATCTCTGTATCCCTGAAAAGAATCGGGTGAAAAGGATGCTCTAAAGTTTCGCTCATTATCTCTCTTTATTTTGCTGGGTGATTGCCTCTCTGCTTCTTTCTAAGCACCAGGTGCTACACGATAAAGGCTGCTATTTGCAAGCCTTTCGCATATTCTGTATCATCAAGACCAAAAGCGATGCCGAAAAGATCTTGAAGTTTATCTCACTCCCTTTATGCGTGTTTATAAAAACCTCGTTCTGTGTTGCCGCTTCACCTGCCTGCTGCATCATCAGGATATCAGGCAGATAGTAATGCGCGAACATCAGCCCTGCAGCTGCGACAAAGAAAGTCGCTGCCTGCGTAAGCCAGTCACGTTCTCCCATCTTATACTTGTACCCTTCGTACAAAACAACTGCTGCGACTGTGAAGTTGATCAGGCAGGAGAGACGTACAAAGTTCTCCGTCATGATCTGCCCTTCCTGATAGTGGGTAAGCAAGTCGGCACCCAGCCATGAAGCGGTATTGAAGATGACTGGTGCTACGACTATGCCGGCAAAGAGTCCTGCTCCCAGCATCACACCAAGCAGTATCAAATATGTGATCGTAATTATTCTAAATATCTTTTTCAACAACTCTCCTCTTCTTTTGCAGGGTGGATGAGATCCACTGTTTATCATCTTTTTTAGCGGGATTCTCCCACCCTACGCAAATTTTATGACAAATCCTCTGTCAAACCCCGCAAGGTCTTGATAGAATTCTATATATTCTATCTCAAAACCTTTAACAAAGATTTCAATAGGCTCTTTTTGGTCATACCCCATCTCACATACAAGATACCTGATGCCTCGCTTGTGCACATCAATAATGATCTGCTTGAGAAGTTCATCCCCCTTCCTGCCGCCAAAGAGTGCCTCTTTGGGCTCATAATCTGCCACATTGGACTCCAGGATAAAATCCTCGGCAATATAGGGGGGATTGGATACGACAAGCTCCGCCGCTTCCGGTACCTCATCGATCAGATTGGACTTTCGTATTTCGATCCGCTCTTCAAGTCCATACTTTTTGATATTCTTTCCAGCTGTCCTGAGAGGCGTATCACAGATATCGGTTGCGATGATCCGAAGCCAGGGAAACTTCCTTGCCAATACAATGGATATCGCCCCGCTTCCCACACCTATCTCGGCGATACGGGTCATCTGTTCAGTATCTATGATCCTGGCTACTTTATCGATCAGTATCTCTGTCTCCGGCCTGGGGATAAGTACTACCCCCTTCTCAACTTCAAGCTCAATATCATAAAAGCTTGCGCTGCCCACGATATACTCATAAGGTTCATGCCTGACCCGTCTGACTACCAGATCTTTGTAACCTTCAATCTCCTCCACCTCATAATCATCATGCATATGCAGGTAAAGCCGCTCTTTGCCGAGATGATGCGCCAAAAGAAGCTCCGCCTCAAACAGAGGGCGTCCGCATGCCTCTTGCAGCTCCTCTCTTGCCCATCTTAATGCCTCTCTAATCTGCATCTCGGTCCATATATGTGAATATTCCGTCTTTGGAAACCTCTTTCTCTTCGCCTGCCACGACGCCTGTTGCATCATAACCCAGCTCTCTGAGCCTTTCCAGGATCGGCGGATGCGTATAGTAAAAGAAGATCACCAAAGGGTGTGACTTTGGAAAAGCCTTGTTTTCACTGGTCAGTTTCAGCAGTGCCGATACCAGGTTTTCCCGGCCTCCCATCTCGGAGCCGAACGTATCTGCCGCATATTCGTTATGACGGCTTACGTAGCTCATAAACGGTGTAAAGAGAAAGCTGATCAAAGGCAGAAGCAGCATCAATACCGCGATCTGTACACCGGGCTCCAACCTCACTCCCATTTGCAAGAAGAGGGTTTCGGGCAAATGCCCGAAGAGGTAAAACGCGAGAAAGAGCAGCAGCCCCATCAAAGCGATGTTTTTCCAGATATCACCGTGTGAAAAGTGGCCCAGTTCATGTCCGAGTACAGCAAGAAGCTCTTTGGTATCGAGTTTCTCAAGCAGCGTATCAAAGAGGACAACACGCTTACTCTTTCCGAGTCCCCCAAAGTAAGCATTGAGCCTGGTATCACGCTTGCTTGCATCCATACTGAAGATACCGTCACTTTTGAGGCCGACCTGTTCCATAAGCTTGATGATCTCCTCTTTCAACTCGCCCTCTTCGATCGGTTCGAATGTATTGAAGATCGGAGCGATAAGGGTCGGATAAAGTACATTGACCAGTATCGCCATGGCAAAGATCATCACAAATCCCCAGAACCACCACATCTGAAAACTGCCGATGATCCATGCAAGAAGTGCAAAGAGCGCCCCGCCGAAGATCACGAACATCAGTATCGATTTGATCGTATCGGCCACAAACATTTGAGGTGTCATTTTATTGAAACCGAAGGCTTCATCGATCTTAAACGTCTGATAGAGTTCAAACGGCAGTCCCGCGATATAGTTGATGGCCACAAACCCAAAAAGAAACAGGACAGCCTCCAGCAGTATACTCTCAACCTGTATAACGCCTGACAGCCAGGCAAATCCTGCCATCACCCACCACAGGAATACCAGGTAATCCACAAACGTCTCTATGATCGAAAGCTTCTCTTTAGCCACGGCATAATTGCCGGCTATCAGATACCTTGCTTCACCCATCAATACCGGTGCTTTTCGTTTCTCTTCATTGATATAGCCTATCTGCATCACAGAAATATAAACTTTCAGCAACGTATAAAGCGTATAGAGTCCAATGACCACTTCTAACATAAACTGTCCTTGATAGTTAATGTTCGGAATATATCTAATCAAGGCTTAAATTGCTATAATTCCACAATTTATATTTCAGGAGTTACCATGGCACTGATCGACCTCTTTCATATCAAAAAACAGTATGACATCAAACTGCTTTTAGATGATGTAGACTTTCATCTGGATGAGGGAGAGAGAGTGACGATCATTGGTCAAAACGGTTGCGGAAAATCTACACTTATGAAGATCATCATGGAGAGAGAAGAACCAACGGAAGGGAAAAAGGTCATAGACAAATCTGCACAGGTAGAGATGTTGGACCAGCATCCGAAATTTGACCCTGATCTCACTGTACGCCAGGCGATCGAAAATGAATTGATCGAACTGAAAGAAGCAAAGAAAGCCTATGACAAAATCTCTGAACAACTCTCAAAGGATTTTGAAAACAGCGAACTGATCAAAGAGCATGAACACCTCAGAAACTATATCGACCATCATAATGCATGGAACCTTGATGACAAGGTAGAGCGCGTGTTGCAGGAGTTTCAACTCAAAACGTATGAAGAGCGTCCGGCTATCACACTCTCTGGTGGGGAACAGCGTCGTGTCGCTTTGGCGGGGCTGATCCTCAAAAGGCCTGATGTGCTGCTGCTTGACGAACCTACCAACCACCTTGACGTTTATATGGTCGAATTCCTTGAAGAGATGCTTCTTAAAGAGAAGTTTACCCTTCTTTTTATCTCGCACGACAGACACTTTATCGATACGGTTGCTACCCGCGTGGTAGAGGTAGACAACCAGAAACTGGTCTCTTATAACGGCGGCTACATGCGCTATCTGGAGCAAAAAGAGGCGCGCATGAAAGCAATGCAGAGGAGCCATGAAAACCTGCTCCGCCTGCTCAAACAGGAAGAAGAGTGGTTGGCAAAAGGGGTAAGAGCCAGAGAAAAACGGAACCAGGGGCGCAAAAAACGCGTTTTTGAACTGCGGGATGAGGCGAAAAAGAACCCGACCCTGATACGGAAAATGATGATAGAGCTGGAACGCGAGAAAAAACACTTCAACCGTGAGAAGAGTATCGCCCGAAAAAAGATGCTTTTTGAGATAGAACATCTTCATTATGCCGTACCCGGGAAAATACTTATTGAAGATTTCTCTATCCGTATTTTGCAAAAAGACAAGATCGCTATCGTGGGGATCAACGGTGCAGGTAAATCCACCCTGCTAAAGCTGATGCTCGGGCGTATCAAGCCCGATAGCGGGATCATTAAGCAGGGAGACTTCTCCGTCGGTTACTTCGATCAACACCGTGAGATGCTCTATGATGAGAAAACACTGATCGAAACATTCTGTCCCGACGGAGGAGACAGGGTTGAAGTCCAGGGAAAAAACATGCATGTCTACGGCTATCTCAAAAGCTTTCTTTTCCCCAAAGAGTTCCTTGATAAAAAGATCGGCGTTTTAAGCGGCGGAGAAAAAAACCGTGTGGCGCTTGCCCTGCTTTTGAGCAAAAAGGTAGACTGCCTGATCCTGGATGAACCCACCAATGACCTTGATATACAGACGATCAATATCCTCGAGGAGCAGTTGATCAACTTCCCCGGGGCGATCCTCTTTGTCTCACATGACAGATACTTTATCGACAAGATCGCATCCAATCTCCTTATCTTTAAAGGGAATGGAGTGGTAGAGGAGTCTTATCAAAGCTATACAGATTACCTCAGCATCGAAAAAGAGATCAAAGAACTTGACATCATGGACCGGGAGATCAGATCCAAACCGGAAAAAGAAGAGAAACCCAAAGAGAAGAAGCAGACCAAACTCAGCTATAAAGACCAGCGTGACCTCGATAGGCTGCCTGAGATTATAGAAGAACTGGAAGCAAAACTTGATACACTCAATGCCTGCCTGCAAAACCCCCAATGCTACCAGGAAAAAGGACTGGGTGTCATCAGTGAAGAGCTTGCTGTCGTTGAAGCGGAGTATGAAGAGAAAAGCGAACGCTATCTTGAAGTTTTAGAGAGGCAGGAAACATTGGAGGGGTAAAAAACCGGAGGGATAAAAACCTCACAGTATTTTATCTCACTGCTTTAGGGCAGTCTTCCTGTGACACATCAAAGCGAAACAGTTCTGCTTTGCTGGCGGCACTGATATACACATAAGAGATGCTGATCTGTGCTGCCAGAAATTTACTTGCGGATTGGCAGATACCCGTCGTCACAGCTTTTTGCATACGTGACCTGTCTTCTTTTCTTACCGCATCGTCACTCTTCGCACCTGTATCTATCTCAAAGGTATACACGAGTGTGGTACCTTTGCCCTCGACTGCGGTAAGTGTAGTATACTTATCAACTTTCTGCGGTAAAGTTTTTGATATCTCTTTGCTTGACAACCTGACGATCTCTGCATTTTGTTTCTGCATCTCTTCTCTAGGGAATTCCCCGGTTTGTGTTTGCAAGCCTTCAGCAAAACCCCACGGACTAAGAACGAGTATCGTTCCAAGTGCTAAACATAATTTTTTCATATTTCCTCCATCCAGAAGTTATTGAAATGATATTATACATGATACATATAAAAATTATAATATATAC
>JBEWPY010000063.1:0-10538 GCA_047689495.1 Candidatus Sulfurovum profundilacunae
CACATCCAAAACTGCTGGTACCATACGCTCCAAACAACGAATAATAGAGGGGGAGGTAAAACCCACTTTAACCACAAATAAGATAAAATAAAGCAAATTATTGAATTTATACTACAAGGCTTTATTTTATGATCGTTCCTATAGAGTTGGTAAATGAACAGAATATCACGTATGATATACTCATTGATAAACTTCCGCAATTAACATTTGATACCAAGGTCGCTATCATTACCAACCCGACTGTAGCCGGCTATCACCTGGATACTCTTTTGGAACATATAGATGCCGAGGAGCTGCATGTCGTAACAGTTCCTGATGGCGAAGCGTATAAAACGCTTGAAACCGTAGAGAATATCCTGAATGAGCTTTTTGAATATCAGCTGGATCGCAAATCATTGCTTATCGCTTTTGGCGGGGGGGTGATAGGAGATATGACAGGTTTTACAGCCAGCCTGTATCAGCGCGGTATTGACTTCATCCAGATACCTACAACGCTGCTCAGCCAGGTAGATGCCAGTGTCGGCGGAAAGACAGGAGTGAACAACACGTTCGGCAAGAACCTGATAGGCTCATTCTATCAGCCAAAAGCAGTTTATATCAATCCGGCATTTCTTGAAACCCTGCCGCCCCGTGAGTTTGCAGCAGGTGTCGCCGAGATTGTTAAAATGGCTGTGATGTTCGATGCTGAATTCTTCAACTTTCTGGGTAATGCGGATTTTCATGATGAAGCGGTACTTAAAGAGATGATCCGGAAGAGTGTAGAGCTTAAAGCATGGGTTGTGAACCAGGATGAGAAAGAGGTCGGTATCAGGGCGGTGCTCAACTATGGACACACCTTCGGCCATGTGGTCGAAAATGAGACAAACTACAGCACCTATCTGCATGGTGAAGCCGTAGCGATCGGTATGGTGATGGCAAATGCCCTTGCCGTAGAGCTTGAATTGTTCGAGCAAGAAGAGGCTGACCGTGTCAAAAGACTATTGGAGTCAGCTTCCTTGCCGACAAGCTATGAGATCAAAAATGTAGACCACTTTTATGAACATTTCTTTCTGGATAAAAAGAGTGCAAAGGGAAGTATCAAATTTATCTTGCCGAACGGGATGGGTGATCATAAAATCGTTAAAGATGTCGATGAACATATCGTCAAAAAAGTATTGAGACAGTTTGGAGAATCTCAATGATAAGAGTTGTTTTTGTTTTTCTCCTGTTGGCCGCAGGGTTGATATCTGCTGACCCGCAGGTTGAATCAAACAGTAGTGACTACCAACAGAAAGCAGAAGAGAGAGAAGCATTGAAAAAACATGTTGCCTCCAGGCTGCAGCTGCTGCAGGCAAAAGCAGACAAGATGGATAAAGATATTCTTGAAAAAAGCGTACTTGCCAAAATCTACAGTAATTATCGTACTTTCAAAATGCTGCAAAAGCAGTATGAAGGGATTCAAAAAAGTATCGATACTTTAAAACTGAAGAGCAGATTGAACAAAGAAGAAAAAAAGCGTCTGAGTTCTTTGGAACAGGAGAGCCAGACAGTAAAAGGCAAACTCGAGCTTTTAAGTGAGTATGAAAAAGATCCGTTCAAAAAATTTCTTGAGCCTCCAAAGATCGAGGATGTTCCGAATGTTGGAAATCCGTTTGCCATTATCGGTGCTATCTCATATCAGGAAAAGCTGACTTCAGACCAGGAGCAGTACCTCGAGCGCTATAAAACACTTGAAGATGTTATGGATAAGCTTAAGATGAAAGAAAAAGTCATCAAAGAGATGTATGAACTCTCTTCCAAAGATAAGAAGTATCGGGTCATACTGAATGAGATCAAAGAAGAGATCGAGACATTTGATTCTGTGATGGATATCTTCAAGACCACACAAAATGTCTATACCAAAAAGGTTGAAGAGATTACGCTTAGTCTGAAGCAGCAGATCACTGAAGAGAGTAAAAAAACGGTATATATCGGAGGGTTGATCCTCTTTATCATTATATTTCTGTTTTTTATCAAGTATCTTGTAAAACGTTATATCTCCGATATGGACAGATATTATACGATCAACAAAGCCATTAATCTGACGTTTGTTATCTTTGTTCTCTT
Source organism: Candidatus Sulfurovum profundilacunae (assembly GCA_047689495.1). GTDB lineage: Bacteria > Campylobacterota > Campylobacteria > Campylobacterales > Sulfurovaceae > Sulfurovum > Sulfurovum profundilacunae. The sequence goes on from JBEWPY010000063.1 coordinate 2,086, forward strand.
TATACTGCTTTTTGCCTATATCCAAAATGTGAGTTATCTGGTTACGATTCTCGGTTTTGCCTCTGCAGGTATTGCGATCGCCATGAAAGACTGGTTCATGTCGGTGATGGGGTGGTTTGTGATCGTTATCGGCGGTGCCGTGCATGTCGGTGATCGTGTCAAGTTTGTGAGAGGGAATGTAGAATATGTCGGGGATATCGTAGATATTTCACTCTTGCGGATGACGATACTGGAAGATATCACCCTGACAGCATATATGCACAACCGACGTGCGGGACGGATCCTTTTTATCCCTAACAATTTCATCTTTACCGACATGGTAGCCAACTATTCGCATGCGGGATTGAAAACAGTATGGGATGGGATCGATTTTGTGATTACGTTTGATTCCAATGCCCAAAAGGCGGCTTCTATTGCCAAAGAGATCACAAAGAAGTATTCCAAAGGGTATACGGAAATCACCAGAAAACAGCTCAATAAACTGCGAAGCCAGTATCATATGAAGAATACCAATGTTGAACCAAGAATCTACACTTTTATGGAACCCTACGGGATCAATATCAGTGCATGGTACCATACCAATGCCTATGCAACCCTGACTCTGAGAAGTACGATCTCCATGGAGATACTCGAGAGGATTCAGGGAGCGAATGATATCACGCTGGCATTCCCTACACAATCCATTTATGTAGATAAAGATGTGCGAAAGCCACAGAAAGAAGTCCCGGAAGGGCTTGAGAGCTAAAATGCAAAAAGTTTTTTTTAAGACATTCGGGTGCAGAACCAACCAGTTCGATACACAGATCATGATCTCCAGGCTTCAGGAGTATGAAGTGACACAAGATGAATTAAGTTCAGATATTATTGTGGTCAACTCCTGTACCGTTACGAACGGAGCAGATTCTTCGGTACGTAACTATATCTCCTCGATAAAGCGCAGGAACCCCGAAGCGAGAGTGATACTGGCGGGGTGCGGTTCGCACTCCAAAGGGGAAGGGCTTTTCAAAGATAAAAGGATTTTCGGAGTTATGGGGCACTCTGAAAAAGAGAAGATCAATGAGATATTGAAACATGATCAGCCTTTTTATCAGATCGGTGATCTGAAACATATTGATTCTACGATTGTAGAAGAGTTTGTAGGCAAGAGCAGGGCATTTATCAAAATTCAGGAGGGGTGTGATTTCAGATGTTCCTACTGTATCATTCCGTCTGTGCGCGGAGATGCCAGAAGCCATAAAGAGTATGATATCCTCGAGCAGATTACAAAACTGGCGGGAAACGGTTTCGGGGAGTTTATCCTTACCGGGACCAATGTAGGAAGTTATGGCCGGGATCAGGGTTCTTCAATGGCAAAACTGCTTAAAAAAATGAGCCGGATACGGGGGGTGAGACGTATACGGATAGGCAGTCTGGAGCCTATTCAGATCGATGATGAGTTCAAAGAGATCCTCGGCGAGCCCTGGATGGCGAAGCACTTGCATATCGCACTTCAGCATACCAGTGACAGGATGCTGGAGCTGATGAACAGACGAAACCGCTTTGAAAGTGATATCAAGCTCTTCAGGGAGATTGCAGAGAAGGGCTATGCTCTCGGTACGGACTATATCGTCGGACATCCGGGTGAAGACGAAAAAGAGTGGGCTGAAGCGATCAGCAGGGTTAAAGAACTTCCTTTGACTCATATTCATGCCTTTTCCTACTCCAAAAGAGACAATACCGTATCCGCTGCGATGAAGCCTGAAATACGCGGTGATATCGCCAAAGCAAGACATAGAGAGCTTACAGAGATTATCAAAGCAAAAAACTATCTCTTCAGACGCGAACACCAAAGTAATCTTGAAGTCCTGCTGGAGAGCGGCAAAGAGGGTATCTATCGGGGATTTGATCAATACTTCAACAGGGTCATGGTAAAAAGTGAGGAAGATCTCAGTTCCAACTGGGTTTTGCTGAATGATGTGGAGGTAACGGATGATGGCAATACCGCGCAATTTACAAGATAAGAAAAAGATAAAAATCATTGTTGCATTGACACTTGTTTTAAGTATGCTTTTGGTTTTTGCTGTATTGAGAGATAATGCTAAACTTATTACGCATACACAAGCCAATGCTCTCTTCACAGAAAACAAGATCACAAAAGTAATCGTGGATGGAGAGTATATCCGTCTGAAAACGGCTGATAACGAGTATAAAGTCTATAAAGGTGCGATCAATAAAAATGCATTTTTTACCAAGTATCCTGTCGAAGTAAGAGAGAGTCATGAATACCTTTATGATATTTTCTCTTTATTGATCATCATTGGTGCATTTGGACTGCTTTTCCGGATGATAAAAGAGAGCAGGGTACAGCAGCTGAAACAGTTCAGAAAGGGGTTTCAAAAAGAGGAAGGCGAGTTTAAAAGCGAGCCTGTCCAGGCTCTTACGTCTCATGTGAAGTTTTCAGATGTAGCTGGAATCTCGGATGTCAAAGAGGAGCTTGAAGAGATCATTGATTTTCTCAAAGCACCGCAAAAATACCGTGAACTCGATATCAGGTTACCCAAAGGGGTCTTGCTTGTAGGCCCCCCGGGAGTGGGAAAAACACTTATCTCCAAAGCGGTTGCAGGAGAAGCGGGGGTTCCTTTTTTCTATCAAAGCGGTGCATCGTTCGTGCATATCTATGTAGGTATGGGGGCAAAAAGAGTGAGCGAACTTTTCAAAAAAGCCAAACAGATGGCACCGAGTATTATTTTTATCGACGAGATCGATGCGGTCGGAAAGAGCCGCGGAGAATTCCGTAATGATGAGAGAGAGGCTACCCTCAACCAGCTGCTGACGGAAATGGACGGATTTGAAGAGAGTTCGGGTGTGATCGTCATAGGGGCGACCAACAAGATCGATATACTCGATGAGGCGCTTCTCAGAGCGGGACGTTTTGACAGACGTATCCACATCTCTCTGCCTGATCTGGAAGAGCGGGCCAAAACACTGGAGCTCTACCTTGCCAAAAAACCCCATAATGTCGAGATCGACCGGATCGCACGCATGACAGTGGGGTTTAACTCAGCTGCCCTTGATACGCTGACCAATGAAGCTGCGATCTTTGCGATGCGCAACGGACGGAAAACGGTCGTTACCTCAGACTTCGAGGCGGTGAAAGAAAAGGTGCTTCTGGGCAAAAGAAAGATCCTCAGTTTCACCGAAGAGGAGCGCAGGATTCAGGCAATCTATCAGGGAGCCAAAGCAGTCGTGGCAACCTGGCTTGATATAGAGTTTGACAAAATAGGGCTGGTAAATACTCTTTTGATGAGCCAGGAGCATGAGATACTCTCTAAAAGCCAGTTACTCAACAGGATCAAGGTGTACCTTGCAGGAAGTGTCGCTACATCGCTGCATTTCAATGAGCAGTTTACTAATGCAAGCAGCGATATAGCACTTGCCAAGCAGATCGTGCAAAAGGTGGTCTATGAGTATGTGATGAGCGAAAACTTTATCGTGACTGCATCACAGGAAGAGGAACTTCTTAACACCTCGGTAACGGAAGTGACCAATCTGCTCAACACACTCAAAGAGGCACTCAATAAAACAGCCAAGTATCTGCTTGAGCATGAAAATATCGACCAAGAGCAGTGCAGAGAGATTCTTCGTGAGATATTTTAACGGTTTCTCTCTCCAGGGGGAAGAGCAGTTTTTCAGCGAGTATCTAGTCAGAAACGACTTTACGGTTGCAGGGTTCAGTTATGGTGCACAACAGGCTTTTGAGTATGTTTATGCGACTAAGCAGAGGGTGGACAGGCTTATTTTGCTCTCACCGGCATTTTTCCAGACCGAGAAACCGGGCTTTATCCGTACACAGTTACTCTATTTCCAAAACGGGCAGGAGGCGTATGTCAGGCAATTCCTGGCAAATGTTGCCTACCCTTCCCAGATCGATCTCTCTTCCTGTCTGAATACCGGTACCCATGAAGCGCTGGAAGCACTGCTCACTTACCAGTGGGATGCAGGGAAGGTCAAAGAAGTAGTGGATAGGGGTACTGCAATCGAAGTCTTTCTGGGCGGAGAAGATAAGATCATCGATGTTGATGCGGCTTTTGAGTTTTTTGCTGACTGCACAACAAGCTATTTGATCAAAAAGGCAGGGCATTTGTTGAGAGACCGGGTTGTCTCTACAGGATCAAAATGTAATTTCTAGAGTCTTTTTTGTAAAAAATAAAAAAACCGTTTTACTTGCTTCTGTTGTATGTTATACTTTTGATATTAATACCAAATCAAAATAAGAATCCATACGATAAATAATTCAAATTGTGCATAGATGTTTGATGGATAAAGTGCAGGGCTAGCCGTAGCTAACTCAAACTTTAGCCATCTAACAGATGCGTGCAAGATGGGCTATTTTGCGTGTAAGTTCTTAATTTGATTTGGTATAAGCATAAAAGGATGGATTATGTCATTTACACCCAAAACCCCATATTTGACAATTGACGGCATTATCGAAGTCTATGAAGAGGGTATTTTTCAGGGGATCGTACTGATAGACCGCAAGTGTGAACCGCATGGACTTGCACTGCCGGGCGGCTTTGTTGAAGTCGGTGAGACTGTGGAACAGGCCTTGGTACGTGAGATGAAAGAGGAGACCGGCCTGGATGTCCGGATCGACAGGATACTGGGTATCTACTCCGATCCGAAGCGTGATCCCCGATTTCATACCGCTACGGTTGTCTATGTGGCGACAGCTTCGGGCCGGCCAAAAGGCGGGGATGATGCCAAGATTGCAAGTCTTTATGCATTGACGGATCTTCCTTTGGAGAAATTGGTCTTTGACCATAGAGAGATCGTAAAAGATTACCTGAAAACATGTCACTAAACGGGGAGCAGTGTGCAAGATAGCTTCGATCTGCTCTTTGCACTCAGGACCTTGGGCTATCTTCAGAGTGCCAGGGATCCGCTATGGTGGCCGCAGAGCGGAACCTTTGAAGTGGTAGCGGGAGCACTTCTTACACAGCAGAGCCGATGGGAAAAGGTCGAAGTGTCTCTATCCCGCCTCAAAGCGGCCAATCTACTTACCCTTGATGCTCTTGCAGCAGCAGACCCCCAAAGGATAGCTTCCCTCATCAAACCAAGCGGATTTTACAATACCAAAGCGCAGAGAGTGATCAGACTGTGTGAAAATATACTTGAAAGTTTTGGGTCATTTGAAATGTTTGTCCAGGAAGTTGACAGAGGATGGCTCCTCGCACAAAAGGGTATAGGGATGGAGAGCGCAGACTCGATCCTGTGCTATGCGTGCCACAGGCCGGTATGTGTCGTTGACAGTTATACCCAAAGGCTTTTGGGTGCACTCGGCTATGAGTTTGAATCTTACCCGGAGATGCAGGAGTGGGTGCAAAGGGGTATCGAAGAAAATCATCAAAAAATTCAGGAACTGTATGGCTGTGAGATGGAGCTTTCTGTTGTTTATGCCAGATTTCATGGGAAAATAGTAGAATATGCCAAAAAACATGTACGTGGCAGACAGGTTGATGTGATGCCGATCATAAAAGTATTGGAGGGGAGCAGATGACCAATATCGTCATTACGGGCTGCAGTACGGGGATAGGGCTTGAGACAGCACTGTTTCTCAAAGAGAGATATATCACTGTCTACCCGACGGCAAGAGACCCAAAAGATGTAGCGCACCTCAAGTCGTTGGGGTTTCAGCATGCGATGCAGCTGGATGTAACAAAGCCGGAACAAATTGAAACAGTGATCTCGGAAGTGATGAGTCTGGAAGGCAAGATCGATGTCTGGTTCAACAATGCCGGATACGGACAGCCCGGTGCGATAGAAGATATCCGTACCGAGGTACTGAGAGAGCAGTTTGAGACCAATGTATTCGGGCTGCATGAGTGTACGGTGCAGATACTGAAAGTGATGAGAATACAGGGGTACGGAAAGATCATTCAGCACTCATCGGTGCTTGGCCTCATTTCTCTCTTCGGCAGAGGTGCCTATAATGCAAGCAAATATGCGGTAGAGGGGCTCAGCGATACATTGAGACTGGAGCTGATGGAGACCGATATTCATGTATCTCTGCTCAATACAGGCCCTGTGACCAGCCGCTTCCGTCAAAATGCGATGCAAAAACTTCAGGAGAATGTCGATATCGGACATTCGCGCTTCAAAGAGAAGTATCAAGCCAATATCAGCGGAAAGACAAAGAGAGTGCCGTTCAATTTACCGGCTGAAGCTGTGGCTTCGGCCGTGTATGAGATCATCGCAGCCAAAAACCCTAAACCGCGCTACTATATCACCAAAGCGACCTACCTGCTCGGGAATCTGAAGAGGGTGCTCAGTACACGTTTGCTGGATAGGATTTTGACAAGAGTAGGGTCATAGGCAAAAAAAACGCTTTTTGAATCGATTGACATTTTTTGACATTTTTTGTTATACTTAAAAATAAGAGAATTATTTCTTTTATGCTGGAAAAGGGGAAAAATATTCTATAAGTTTAGCAGCACAACTTTTCCACATCTGTCATTATTGGCTCTCTGATGTAAGAGGGGAGGGCAATAGCACTGTATGTGTCAAAGTTGAGTTATTATATGTGTCCAGAGTATTGATTGCACATGATAAAGCCGCTGAAAGCTCTTTCTTTGATATATAGAGGTGCATAGAGGTGCTTGATAAAGAGAATTTACAGAACCGGGGAAGACGGATGAAACAATTGGATGTGACATCACTGCGCAAAAACATCACTTTCTCCATTGCCCTGACCGTGCTTGTGCTCATTATCATCTCGGTAGTGACAACAACGCTGATCCAGAAACATCAACAGGATCAGCTTAAGCAGGAGTACCACTTACTACTGCATCAAAGCATAGAATCAACCATCGGGCACTATAAGCAGAATTATACGAATCGTTTACTCCGGTTGACCAGGACAACAAAGCTTCCGGAGATGCTCAGGCAAAAAGACCGTGAGGGGATAGAACGGCTTCTTCGTCCCAAATGGGAGCTGATGAAAGAAGGGGAGCCGTATCTTGCCATTATGCAGCTGCATCTTCCCGACGGGACCTCCTTTCTGCGGCTGCACCGGCCCGGCTTGTTTGGTGATCAGCGGGCAGATATACGGCCCATGCTTAAAGAAGTTCACCGTTCACATCAGATGCTGAGCGGTTATGAAACGGGGAGACAGGGTACCTTCTACCGAATCGTAGCCCCTGTTTTTGATGCACAAAAAACATATATCGGGGCATTGGAGATAGGATTGGATATGGAATTTATCCTACATGCTGTTCATCAGGCCAACGGTTTTTCAGGCCTCATATTTGTCAAGGAGAAAGACCTGAAGCATACGGATCGCCCCGGAGATAGGCTTATCGACGGCTGCCGGCTGCATTCGGGTCTCACACCGGAGCTTAAACCCATATATAACATACTGGCCTCTGTCAATAGGCTGAAGGAAGATACTGAAATCACGGTCGGTGAAAAACAGTATCTGACCCACTTATTTGTACTGAATGATTTTGAACATCAAGCAGGCGTTAAAATCCTCTTTTTTCAGGATCTGTCAAAGACGGGAAATCTCAGTATCTACACGCTGATTGGAATAGCTATAATAATGGTAATGGCATTTGTGCTGCTTACGCTGTTCATCTACCGCCGTATCGGTATCTATCAGGATGAGGTGGCAGAGGTTTACCGTAAGCAGATCGAAAAAATTGATGAGAGCGAAAACCGTTTTCAACTTCTTTATGAGAAGGCCCCGATAGCCTACCAGTCGATGGATGACAATCAGAATATTCTGATTGTCAATACGCAGTGGGTGCGAAGAACTCGGTTTTACCAAAGAGGAAGCCGTGGGAAAAGACTTCAGTGATTTTCTTGCCCCTGAATACCGTGAAGGTTTTGCAGGATTCTTTGCGCGTGCAAAAGCAGCCGGAGGTTGTAAAAACAGGGAGTTGGAGATTCTCCAAAAAGACGGTACGCGTATCACCGTATCACTGAAGGGGAAAGCGGTTTATGATGAAGCAGGCAGTTTTTCCCAGATGCACTGTACTTTTGTCAATATCACCAAACAGAAAAGCCTGCAGGAAGCGCTGCAGTTCAGTCGGAATTACCTGCAGCATATCTTTGACTCTGTTCCCAATATCATGATCGCGACAGATGGCAGATTGATCGATAACGCCACTCCTGCCATGCTTGAGTTTTTCGGTTACAAAACACTTGCCGATTTTAACCGCGAGCATGATTGTATCTGTGATTTCTTTGAGGAAGGGAAAGGGTTGCTTCAGCCGGTGACGGAAGGAGTGAACTGGCTGGAGTACATACTCTCGAGACCGGACGAAGTGCACAAAGTACATATGATGCACAAGGGCAAACCGCATCACTTTATCGTCCAGGCAAAACCGATCTTGCTGGATCAAAAGAAGCGCAGTGTGGTCAGTTTGACAGATGTTACCGAGTTTGAAAAACTGAGGGAGCGGCTTGAAGTTGCT
>JBEWPY010000002.1:0-12823 GCA_047689495.1 Candidatus Sulfurovum profundilacunae
ACAATATTTTATCGAAATAAATTAAAGGGAACCTCTTTGGAGATGAAGAGAGAGATAAAAGGGCAGAGACAGCGTATGAGGGGGGGACCAAAAAGCATACAGTAAAATTTTATAGAGAGAAAAAACCGCTTTTTACTCTTTTGAAATGTTTTTCAGCACGTTGAAGTCCCTGTTTCATAGCCTTTTCATAGAGAGACTTCGCTCTCTTTCGGTCTGTATCGGCACCGATACCGTATTCATAGAATTGTCCGAGGTCGCATAGCGCTTCAGGACAATTATCCTCTGCCAGCTCTTCGATCAGGTTAAAAGCGTCATCACTGTTTTTTTTAAACAGATTTCCTTTATAAAGTTCTCTTGCAAATATCAATTTTGCAAAGTTGTCTCCTGTCGCTGCAGATAAAAGGATCAGTTCCGTACCTTCCGCTCTCTTTTCCGGAAAATCACTTTGTGAAAGTTTGATAGCACGTGTTACTGCTTCGGTCATATCTTCACGAGAGAATCCGTCATTTGAGATCTGTATCAGCCAGGATTGAACAGAGGGGAACGCCTGTCTGTTTTTTTCAAGTGCTGGATAAGCTTGCGAGATATCCCGGAATTTCTGTCTGATGTCCGGGAGAGGTTTACAGAAAAACTCTTTTTCCTTTGTATCAGTGGTCTCTTGCATGGCTTTGGAAGGCGTTTCTGCTGCAGCCTCCTCTCTGTTTTCTTTGATGGGAAACATATCTTCAGGTTCTTCAGACTCTTCTGCTTCTGTTTTAATCATTCTACTGCTTTCCTCTTCCTCAAAAAAAGAGAATGCAGAGACTTCATCTGTACCGCCCGGAACGGGTTCATCGTCTGTCCGGAAAAAATCATCGTTCTGTTTCGCACTGATTTCAGGGGTATCGCTGCTTTCTTCTTCCTCAAAAAAAGAGAATCCGGAGACTTCATCTGTGCTACCCGGAACGGGTTCATCGTCTGTCCGGAAAAAATCATCGTTCTGTTTTGCACTGAGGTCTATATCAATATTCTCTTTCAGTATATCCTCCGCATTAAGGCCGAGCAGCGCGTCATAGTCGGAAAAATCATTATTTTCCGTAGAGTTTTTGGCAATACTGTCAATGTCAACAAAATCTGTCTCTTCTTTTTCTTCTTTTAGAAAAAGGCCAAATTTTTCAATCAGTTCTTTCTCTTTTTGTGTATGTTCATGCAGAGAGTGGGAGGCAGTACGCAACTGTATCTCCTGAGTCGGCGACTTCATATACTCTGCGATAAGGACCTGAGCATGGGCAAAGTTCTTGGCGTCGAGTGTATGGATGATCTCCTGAACTTTACGATCCCCCTCAAGCAGTCTCAGTTTTGCTACCTGCAGCTGGATCGTTTCAATGTCGGTAATAGATATAGCCAGATTAATGATCTGTAATCGTTTCTGTGTTTGGTTCATTGATCTTTCCGAACGGTGATTTCACAGAGTATAACGTAAGAATGCTTTACAAAAAGTGTCAACATAAAAGGCACACAATGACTCATTTATCAGCTAAACTTTTTCATCATTTAATTGAGAACGGAGTCTCCTTGCAGGTTTATCGGGATGAAAAGGCTTTAAAGGTTGGCACTCAATGCCAAAAGCCTACAGGAGTTCTCCAGGACTGATACCTTTTTCGCCATTTCCGTGATATCCCTGTCATATGAGATCACTCCAAATCCTTTGATTAGCAAAAGATGGCTTTCATGTTTTTGAAAAAATCTGGGTATTTCATACTGTGCCCTCTCCATCCAGTCATCGACCTGTTTGGGATCATAAATAATGATATCTCCCAACACTTTTTTCCCATGGTAGTCCTGGGGTGAAACCTTTCCGTGTTTCAGTGAATAAGCAGTGGCATAAGGCGGCATGGTAAAAGAGATATATTTGGCATTGGGGATCGCCTCGTAGATATGTTCATGGATATAGACATCCTGACTTGCTTCAGACCATCGGTAGTCTCTCTGGTTATAATCGAGCCTGACCAGGCAGTTCTCTGTCACTTCATCCAGGATCGTATCTTTTTTGTTGATCACGAACTGGTTGGTCGATATACGTGCAGAGATCGATCCGTGGTACACACCGAAAAAGTTTTTATTGAACATGGAGAATGAAACATGCTGGATCTCTTTGATAAGGTGTTTATCCATCTCTCGCAGCCTTTGTTAGGAATATTTTGTTATTATAGCACTAAAAATTATGTGAATAGTTAAGCGTGAAGAGTGAAGGGTGCAGGTTTGCATTGTTTCACAATGCTTTTATTGAGAAAGGAAACGTGTGCAGACTCCTCATATCCCGGTATTGCTTGAAGAAGTTTTGGAGAGTTTCAGAGAGATAAAAGAGGGGTATTTTGTCGATTGTACGCTGGGATATGCCGGGCACAGTTCCGAAATGCTCAAACGCTACAGTCATATCAAACATATCGGTATTGACCGGGATGATGAAGCTTTAGCCTTTTCAAAAAAGAGACTCGAAGAGTTTTATGAAAGAAGCACTCTCTATAAGGGGACCTTTGCAACGGTCTTCCCTGCGCTTCAGGAAGCGCCTGTCACAGGAGTATTGGCAGATTTCGGTGTCTCCTCTCTGCAGCTTGACAAGAGAGAGCGAGGATTCAGTTTCAACTCCGAAACGCTGGATATGCGCATGGATCCGACTGCACCGCTCAGTGCCTATGAGGTGGTCAATGAATATTCCAGGGAGAAACTGGAGTATCTCTTCAACGCATACGGCGAGGTGAAGCCTTACAGGAAGTTGGCTGCTGCTGTCATAGAAGCACGAAACCGGGCGCCGATCAATTCGGCCAAAGAGCTGGCTCAGCTCGCTGCGGATGTGCTTGGGAGTCATGGCAAGATACACCCCGCAACTCTGATGTTCCAGGCGATACGTATTGAAGTCAATAACGAGCTTGGCGAGATCGAAGGCCTGCTTGATGCGCTTGAGGCAAAGCATTATGAGGGGGAGATCGTTTCCCTGATCACTTTTCATTCACTGGAAGACAGGCTGGTAAAGAACAGGTTCAGGAAATGGAGCAGTTCCTGTATCTGTGACCCTCAGGCGATGCGCTGTACCTGCGGCAATGACCATGCATTGGGCAAGCCGATTAAGCGCAAGCCGATTACAGCAGGCAAAGAGGAGCTTAAACTCAATGCCCGCAGCCGTTCAGCGAAACTGAGAAGTTTCAGATTTACAAAGAGCAGTTAAGATGGCGGCAAAAAGAAAGAGCATAATACCCAACGGTATCACTTTTAAAATGTTTATGATCATCGTAATGTCAATGGCGATCGTTCTGATACTGGGTACGATCAAGATCTATTTGAGCAATCAGATATATTATGAAAGCAGAGAGGTCAATCGTCTGGGTCAGAATGTCTCCGTGCTCAGGGTTGAAAAGCAGCTGCTTGAACAGAAGGTAGAAGCATTGAAGTTTAAAAACAGGGTAACCGATACGATCTTTGTGATCAAAGAGGGGGAATAGCGTGATACGTTCCCTGATCACCTTTGCGATAGACAAGCCTATTATCAACCATATCCTGCTGGTATTTATGCTGCTTTTGTCTATCTTCTCCTATCAGAATATCCCCAAAGAGATCTTTCCCCCTTCCGAACTCGATCAGATAAGCATCACCGGGAGTTATCCCGGGGCCAGTGCCGATGTGCTTGACAAGATGGCGGTGAAAAACATCGAAGATGAGCTCAAAAGCATCTCCGAGATCGACAATATCGATACGATGATCCAGAACGGGCTCTTCTTTATCAAAGCGGATATCAAAACAGGAAGCGACAACCAACTCGTACTGAGTGATGTCAAGGATGTCATCGCCAACATCAGGCGGGATCTTCCGGCGGATATGGATGAACCGATCGCCAAGATCGCCGTACATGATTTTCCGCTTCTGCTGGTGGCGATTTCGGCGGATCTCCCCAAAAAAGAGCTGCTGGTGATCGCAGAAGATATCAAAAGCAGGCTGAGTGCCTACAAGGACCTGAGCGGTATCACGATACGCGGGGATGCGGATGATGAAGTCGTGGTCAATATCGATGAGAAGAAGCTCGATGCATACGGCTTGCCGAAAGAGTCGGTTTTCCGTGTGATCGGCAGTCTCAGTTCCATCTTCCCCATAGGAACCATCGAACAGAAAGGAAGCCATCTCTATATCTCCACGATCAACGGTGAAAAGAGTGCCGGAGCTTTGGAATCTTCGCTGATCACCGTGGCAGGCAAACGGGTACGTGTGGGGGATATCGCCGAGGTGAGCTTCGGGCTCAGCGACAGCAGTGAGATATCGCATTTCAACGGTGTCCGTAATATCTCGGTCAATATCAACAAGACCAAAGAGGGAAATGCCATTGCGCTGAGCAAAGAGATCAGGGCGATGCTTGCCGAGGTGCAAAAAGAGTACGAGGGGATCACCCTTGAAGCTTATACCGATACCTCTGTATGGATCAAAAACCGTCTCAATCTCGTCTCTTCCAATATCCTCTTTGGCTTGATCCTTGTTTTCCTTGCACTCTTTATGAGCGTGAACTACAAGATCGCCACCGTGGTGGCGATCGGTATCCCCGCCAGTTTTATGATCACTCTTATCGGTGCGGATCAGATCGGCTACAGCCTCAATATGCTGACCCTGCTTGGCGCACTGATCGCTCTGGGGATGCTGGTGGATGAAGCGATCGTCGTGGCAGAAAATATCTTTCGGCATATGGAGATGGGGAAATCTCCCAGGGAAGCAGCGATCGATGGTTCCGTAGAGATGTTTCCCGCGGTCCTTACCGCGACCATGACGACGGTCTTTGCTTTTTTGCCGCTGCTGATACTGAGCGGGGAGATGGGGATGTTCATGAAGGTACTGCCTGTGATGATCTCGATACTCCTGGTCAGTTCTCTCTTTGAAGCCTTTTATTTCCTGCCGCTGCACTCCAAAGAACTTTTTTCAATGAGAGATGCGGATAAAGAACACTCCAAAAATGAGTTCTGGATCCGTATGGACCGTATCTACGAATGGATACTCGGCAGGATGCTGGCCAGGAAAAAACGCTCTCTGGCGCTACTGGTAAGCGGAATACTTCTTGTTACTGCCGGAATGCTGAGTATCACGAGGTTCCAGCTCTTTCCCGAGTTTGACTCCACACAGATCTATCTCAACGGTAAAGTGGATGTCAACTATCAGCTTGAAGATACCGAAGAGGTAGTGACACGTATCGAAGAGCAGCTGCTTGAGTATTACGGTAAAGGAGAAGTTTCATCCATCACTTCGGTGGTCGGGCTTTTCCTCAACTCCGATCAGACATTTGAAACGGGGAACAACCTCTTTCATATCTTTATCAACCTGCATGAGAAGGCGCCGGATAACTTTTTTGATACCTATCTCAACCCGATCTTTTCACTGGAGTATGACGGCAGTGACATGATCAGGCCCAGAAAGGCGCAGGAGATCGCGCAGGCAACCCAGAACGATGTGATCAATCGTCTCAGAGAGCTTAAGGCACCCAACGGCGAAAAGCTCTTCAGCCAGATCAACCTTTTTGTGCCGCAGACGGGTATCGTCGGGCATGATATCGAGATAGGGCTGAGCAGTGCCGATGAGGTGAAAAAGATTGCAGCGCTCGAAAGACTCAAAAGTGAGCTTGACAGGATAGAAGGTGTCTTTGATATCGCCGATGATGCCAAAGAGGGGGTCAGGGAGCTTAAGCTGCGTGTCAATGAATACGGGCAGATGCTGGGTTTCACAGAAGCCTATGTCACTTCTGAACTCAAAGGGCTCTTCCTGAAAGGCGAGTACGGCAAGATGTTCGATGAGACCGGGCTGGTGCGTCTGCGTATCGAAGATCCCGATAAGGACAGACACCTTCAGATCGCTTCCGTTACTTTGACGACCCCCGACGGACAGAGTATAGTGAGGCTCGATGAGGTATGCGACTTTACCTACCGGAAAAGCTTTGTCAAGATCTTCAAGGAGGATGGCGAAAGGGTCAGCAGTGTCACTGCCAGGGTTGACAGCAGCAAGGTGTTGGCTACCGAAGTGATGGAAGCGGTCAGGCCGTTGCTGGGAGCGTTTGAAGAGGAGGGATTGAAGGTCATTATCAAGGGTGAAGAGAAAGAGAACAGACAGATGAAAAGAGAGATGACCCAGGCGGCGCTTATCGCTGTATTCCTGATCTTCATTTCACTTGTCTGGATGTTCAACTCACTGATCCTTCCTCTGATCATCATCTCCACGATCCCGCTCTCCATTGTGGGAGCGCTGATCGGTGCCTATGTCATGGGTATCAACCTTACGATGCCGGGGGTCATGGGATTGATCGGACTTGCCGGGGTTGTTGTCAATGACGGCCTTATCATGCTTAGTTTTATCAAGGGAAGCAAAGATTATGCAGCATTGATGGAGAAGGCGGGACACAGGCTCAGGCCGATCCTGCTTACTTCCGTCACTACGGTACTGGGACTTTTGACGATGATCTTCTTTGCCAGCGGGCAGGCGCTGATCATTCAGCCGATGGCGGTCTCTCTGGGGTTTGGTATCGCCTGGGCAACCGTATTGAATCTCTACTATGTCCCGCTCATGTATGCTGTGATCTATCGGGTAAAGAAGAGATAAAACCCCGCGATATCTGGCATCAGGGGCTAATCTTCAAGCAAAAGAGAGAGATCCACATCCTCTCCATGCGTTTCAAAAAGGCGGCAGATCCTCTCCAACCGGATATCCGAACGTTCCAGATAGGGGTTATGATCGATAAACTGCCAGAATTTTTCCGGATCAGAACAGAGTTCTTTAAGATAATATCGCGTAATCTTCCCCATTGTTTCTTCTGTCTCTCTCAAAAGTTTTTTTCTCTCAATGGCAAAGGGTGTTCTCGTACCGTAATAATCCACTGCTTCGCCTATCTGTTCAAAATTTACCCCTTGCCTTTTAAGAATACGGTGCTGGGAAGGTTCCATGATTGCAAATACTACAGGATAATGATGGAGAAAAAAGTTTATCCTGGTTGCAATCATAAGGGCTAAAGAAAGATATGTTCTTAATTGTATTGTAGACAAATTTTTTTGATTGATTAGTTTTTTTGTTAAAGCCAAACGAGACACTTCACATTTTGGTAAAGTTTGAGATAAATATTTTAGTTTCTTGGAATGGCTGTATCTCTCCATAGGCATTATTTTTTGTGGTGTGGTGCTGGTTACAAAATAAACTCTTGCTGTGCCTACATATTTTTTTGTTTGTCTATGTTGCAATAGATAGACAAAAGACTGTTTGTCATCATCATTAAAAAGAAAGAGTTCTTCATCTTCTATCGTTGCAAAATTTTGGTATTTTGGTAATAAGATTTCTTTCCGTAATTTTCTAACAACCTGAAAATCTTCTTCGTTAGAAGCAAGCACTAAAGTATACTCTTGTGTTAGGAGCCTGTATATCTGTTCTGATTGTATGATAGTGCCTTTGTTGATTTTATTTAATAAAAGTTTAAATAAGTATAAATGAATTTTTATAAAAGTTCTCTTACCGGGGAGGTTTAATTATCAAGAAAAAAAGTGTATCATAAGGGAAGGAAAGTAATTGGATATGGAAGGTAACAAGTGAGTCGCATAAACAAAATAATAAAATCAGGGGTATTTCTCTTTTTATTTTACAGTACTGTGGTGTCTTTCGGCGCCGATATCAACAGTCTGCTGAGTGAGTATAACCGGAAAAATGACCTGAGCCAGAAGACCATTGATGAGAACAAAGGGCATTTGATCCTTTTTACCAGGGAAAAACTGGAAAAAATGCATGCCAGGACGCTGAAAGATGTATTCAAGACGACACCGGTAGTTTATTATCATGAGAACAGGACCGCACTTCCGGATCCTTTGACCAGCGGTGCCTTTGAGCCTTACCGGAGCAACTTCATCCGCCTCTATGTGGATGGGGTGGAGGTCACCCAGGGATGGATGGGGAGCGGGTTGATGCTCTACGGTGATGTGAACATCGATTTTGTCGACCATATCGAGTTTTATTATATGATTCCCTCTTTTGATACTTCCGTGGAGCCTGCCTATCTGACCATTTTTCTCTACTCCAAGACCCCTGAACGGGATTCGGGAGGGAGTATGAGCCTCAGACAGGGTAGCAGAGGGTCCAATGCCCAGAGTATCAGCTACGGCGAGGAGAGAGAAGGCCTCTCCTATATGATTAACTTCTCTCATGCCGATGCCAAAAGAGAAACCATAAACAACGGTACCTCTACTCCGTTGAGCAGGGATTTTGAACGTACCCAGCTTTTTTCTTATGTCAAGACAGAAGATCAGATCTTTCACCTGCAGGTGCTTAAAAAAAATACGGACAGCCTGGCGGGGATGAGCTGGGATGCCACGCCTTTGTCTTCAGAGATAGATTATCTTAACCTGCATATGGATTACGGCGTGGACCTCGATGAGCACTGGCGTGCGCAGTTCGCCTATGACTGGCTGAAAACCGATATGGCACAGGCAGATGAATTTGCTTTGAACTGGCCGGATGCGCTGGGTTCGGATACCTTCAACGGAGTCTATAAAAACAGCACCTATTCAGCCGAACTCACCTACCGGGAAAAGATAGGGGACAACCGTATCACGGCCGGGATCAAGGGAAGATACAAGAAGCTTGACTCTTTTGAAGAGGATGGGCTGGATGCTCTGGTCACATCTTTTACAAGCGAAGAGATCGCTACGGCCTTTTTTCAGGACCAGTATGCGCTTACTGACCGGCAGCTGCTGACACTGGGGATATCCTACAACCAAATCTCCAGAAACGGAGAGACGGAGGATGACTCTCTTTTGCAGCTTCGTCTGGGGTATATCTATACAAGCGAGCACTGGAGCTATAAAGGATACCTCTATCGCACACAGTTTGCCCTGGAGCCTTTTATGCGTTATCTGTATGGTACTGACCCGGCGTATCAGGATGTAGAGCCCCAGACCACGCTGGGCATTACCTAGGAGGTCGCATACAGTACCGAGGAGCAGCGCATCAGGCTGATGCTGCTTATGATGAAAGATGAAGATGGCCTTTTGCAAAATACAAAGGGAGCGGGGGATACAGAATATTTTTTCACGGTATTCAATTATGACTATAAGCTTGACCTGAACAATGAAATCAATGTCCAGCTTTACTATGCTCACTATAAAGATATCTTCAATTTAGACAGACTCGAAGATATAAGCGGCTATCTCAGTTTTACAAACAGTTACGGAAACGTTGACTTCTATAATGGCGTGGTATGGCACCAGAACAGCCTTGACTGGAAAAACTACTTTGACCTGACAAGTTCGATCAGCTGGAAGGTGAATGAACACTTAACCGTGACACTCAAAGGGCAGAACCTTCTCGACAAGGCCAAAAAGACAGACTTGTACCGGGTGGACCCTGTGACATATACTCCTATGGAGCCGTTGAAGATCACTCCGATAGATCAGCGCGTCATCCTGGAACTGGAGTATCTGTTTTGAAAAAAATACTGATCTTCCTGCTACTGTTTGGCGGATGCCTGTCGGCACTGGAGAGGGAGAGTACGCTTAAAATATATCATCAGAT
Source organism: Candidatus Sulfurovum profundilacunae (assembly GCA_047689495.1). Classification (GTDB taxonomy): domain Bacteria; phylum Campylobacterota; class Campylobacteria; order Campylobacterales; family Sulfurovaceae; genus Sulfurovum; species Sulfurovum profundilacunae. Next base: position 9,550 of record JBEWPY010000002.1, read on the forward strand.
ATTCGGGGCGCTGGCACCTAAACCGGTGATCCGCATCTATACTTCGGACAGGGAATACCGAGAGGTATTCATGCATTCTGAAAAACTTCATTTGTCCAAAGCGTTTGAAGAATCGGATATCATCCTGATCACGGATGAAGCAACACTGGAGAGAGTTCTCAAAAAGAAGGCATCCGGGGCATTTGGGTATAAAAGGCCGATTTTATTCGTGACGGACTATCATCTTCTGGAAAAGTCGTCGGATGTAGTCGGTGCATTTTACTGGAGGAAAGGAAGGTCCCAGCTGCTGTTTATCAAAAACCGTCTGGACAGATATCGGATCGTATTGCCCGAAGAGTACAATGATTTTCTGGTAGAGGAACTATGATACCCAAACACTCCAATAAATATATTTTTCCTATCATGGGCCTGATGATCCTTTTTGCACTCTATCTGCAGTATGCTGTCAATCAAAGTACGGAAAAACTGAAAGAGCAGGAGATCAGGAAGGCAGAAAAATATGCAGAGAAGATCGTCAGCTATATTCAGTCGGAAACGGGCGATATGCTGAAACCCCACTTGGCAGAAAATCCTCAAAAGAGGGAAGCGCTCAATAAAATGCTTGATGCCTTTTTGACAGAAGAGTTCCAGTATATTTTTCTTCTGCAAAAAGATAAAAAAGGCCATTACCGTTTTCTGCTTGACGGATCCCTGGATGACCCTGTGGCGTACAATACGATCTTTTTTCCGAAAAGCGAACTCTACGATACCGTATATCATACGAAGACACCGAGAATCATCAAACAAAAAGAGGGAGTGGAACACATCTGGCTTTCACTCCTTTATCCTATTGTTGAAGAGGGCAAAACCCAGGCGCTTCTGGTTTTGGACCTTTCCCGAATCTACGGCGAGTACCTCAATGACTTCAACTCTCCTGTCTCTACGATCGTGATACTGATGGAACTCTTCCTTCTGGTCAGTTTTCTTGTCCTGGCTTATTTTGCCTATCATTTTTATAAATTGAGAAAAAGCATACTCTTTGATCCGCTCACCTCGGCGTATACAAAACTTTATCTTCAGGAATTTTTTGATAAACACAAAGTGGACAGATATAATGCCATACTGGTCGATATTGATGACTTTAAACAGATCAATGAGAAGTACGGATATGATTCCGGCAACAAAGTGCTGGAACTGTTTGTCAGGGAGATCATGGATTTTTTGCCTGAAAAAGCAAAGATCATACGTACAGGCGGGGCAGAATTTCTTGTGATCCTTTCAAAAGAAGAGGCCGATTTCGAAGGGCAGATACAAAAACTGTTCAGGCATCTGACCCTGAAACGGTATCTTCTGGAAAATGAAGTGATCTCTCTGTCTCTCTCCATGAGTGCGATCGTGGTTCCTGAAGAGTCTGACTCTATACGAAACATAGAAAGGCTGCTGGATGAGAAACTTCTGGAAGTGAAAAGCAGAGGGAAAAACGGGCTGGGCATTATCGGGACAGTCAGTACTGATGAGATCAAGTATAAAGACCTTGATTACATCAAAGAAGCGCTGGAAGAGGAACGGCTGCTCTGTCTTTATCAGCCTATTGTAGATACAAAAACAAAAGAGATCGTCAAGTATGAAGCTTTGGTACGGTTGGTTGACAAAGAGGACCCCAAAAAACTGATCGAGCCTGTCTATTTCCTGGATAGGATCAAAGGGACGACCCAATATATCAAATTGAGCAAACTGGTGCTTAGAGAAGTCTTCAGAGTACTGCATCATTATCCGGATCTGGAGATATCGTTCAACGTAGATCTTTATGATCTCTACAATGCAGATATGATGCAGCTTATTGATAAAAAACTGTATCAGAACCAACCGCTTGCAAATCGTCTGACCTTTGAAATTCTGGAAAACCATGAGATCAAAGATTTTAACCGTGTATCCTATATCTTCAACCATCTCAAAGCCTTTGGTTCAAAGATCGCTATTGACGATTATGGAAGCGGATATGCCAATTCCATCTATCTGGTTAAACTTGAGACGGATATTTTGAAAATTGACGGCAGTTTGATTCAGGAGTTGTCCGTAAACCCTGAACGTGCAAAGGTTATGCTTAACTCTATCAAAGCGCTGGCTGACAGCTATCACTGCGAAGTCGTGGCCGAATATGTCTCTTCTGAAAAAATCTATGATATGCTGATTGAATCGGGTATTCCGTATGCACAAGGCTACTATTGCGGAAAACCGAAACCGATCGAAGAGTTAAGCAATTAAAATATTTTAGATATAATAACCCGATTTAGAAGCATATGGAAGATATAGAATATAACAACTATAAAAAAATATAAGGAATAGATCATGAATATTTTTGATGATGATGATGCCTTTGTCGGTACACCGAAATCAAACTACTTTTCTATCGCTAAAACGGCGAACCAGAACATTGTTGAAATGGAAATCGAAAAGATGTTCAGGCGTTTGGCGGTGGCAGAAAAGCTGCTTGAAGAGAAGGGGCTTGAGGAGGAGCATGAGAATATGATCCGGCAGACTGTCATTGATAAAGAGGTCGATAGCAGAGTAGAGAGTATCTTTATCGAGCTTGTGGGCAATATCGTTACCCAGTGTGAATAAGGAAGAAGATCAGTGTTAAGTGCAGTTGAGAGAAAGATAGAACAGTTCATTACGGAACTGGAAGAGAAGGGAGTCAATACCCTTTATGCGAAGCTTCCTGCCGGCAAGAGATTGAGAGCGAAGCTCATTTTGAAGATTGCGGGGCAGAATCTTGCCGCAGTGAAGACCGCCGCGGTCGTGGAGATGATCCATGCGGCCAGCCTGCTTCATGATGATGTGATCGATGATGCCTATACCCGCCGCAACAAACCTTCACTCAATGCACTCTACGGAAACAAAACAGCGATCATGCTCGGAGATGTCCTCTACTCCAAAGGATTTTTGGAGTTGAACCATATCGGTTCGGATGTTGCCGGAATTATCTCCAATGCCGTTGTGCAGCTGAGCCTGGGCGAACTCGCGGATGTCTCCCTCTCCCAAACTTTCAATACGGAGAGAGAGGCATACCTCAAGATGATCTATCAGAAAACCGCGTCTCTTATCGAAGCGAGCGCGGGGGCCGCAGCAGTACTTGCCGGTAAGCCGGGGAAAGCCTACCTGACCTATGGGCGCAACCTGGGGCTTGCTTTTCAGATGATCGATGATATTCTTGATATTACCCAGGATGCAGAGACACTTGGCAAACCGGCGCTGCATGACTTTGCCGAGGGAAAGACGACACTGCCGTATATCT
>JBEWPY010000002.1:12923-44135 GCA_047689495.1 Candidatus Sulfurovum profundilacunae
GGCAAACCGGCGCTGCATGACTTTGCCGAGGGAAAGACGACACTGCCGTATATCTATCTTTATGAAGCCCTGGCTGAAGAGGAGAAAGCAAAACTCGAGAGCCTGCATGCCAGACAATTGAGCGGAGAGGAACAGCGCTGGATCCAGTCTCAGATGAAAAAATATCAGATTATCGACAAGTCTTACCTTGAAGCAAAGGCCCTGATCGAAGAAGCGATCGCGCTGATGCGTGCCCAGGGGGAAGATTCACTGGCAGGTATAGCCAGAGAGATGATCGAAAGAGAGTTTTAATGTATTATCAGGTGATGAGCTTTTCACATAAAAACTGTGATCTGGCGCTGAGAGAGAAACTGGCATTTGCCAATGATGCAGAGATCAAAGAGATGCTTGATCAGCTGGTCTCTTTTGACTATATCAGTGAAGTCTTTATCATCTCTACATGCAACCGTGTAGAGATCATTATGGCTACCAGTGACAATTTTTCAAGTTATCATACCGTACTTGGTTTGATGAGTCAAAAGAGCAGGCAGAATTTTTACGATATTAAAAATGCAGTCAAAACCTATGATGATGAGGAGGCGATCAGCCATATCTTCAGCGTGGTCTCTTCTCTTGACTCTTTGGTGGTCGGCGAATCACAGATCACCGGACAGGTGAAAGAGGCATTCAAACTTTCCCTGGATCATGGTACAGCCGGGGAAAAAATGAATCGTGTGATCGCGTATGCGACCAAATGTGCTGCCGCGGTGCGTAACGCTACGAATATCTCTCAAAGTCCCATCTCTATCGCTTCGGTAGCAGTAGCCCAGGCACATAATCTTCTCGGCGAACATATCCAGGGAATGACCGGTGTGGTAGTGGGTGCCGGTGAGATGGCCGTACTTGCGGCCAAACACCTGCTGAGGGTAGGGTGTGACGTAGTCTTTGTCGGGCGTAATCTGGAAAAAGTGCAGAAGGTGGCTGACTCTCTGGGTGAGAATGTCAAGGCGGAGACGATGGACAAACTCCCCAAATATATCAACCGCTACAAACTGCTTTTTTCGGCAACCTCTTCTCCGGAACCGGTCATCACCAATGACCTGATCGAAAATAGAACGATCCCGAGGTTCTGGTTTGATATGGCGATCCCGCGTGATATCGAAGAGATGGACCTTGAAAAACTCAAACTTTTCCGTATCGACGACCTGCGTGAGATAAGCAAAAGCAATCACTCATTAAGAGAAGAAAAAGCGCTGGAAGCTGCTGCGATCGTAGATCAGTATAAAGAAGAATTCTATGCCTGGCTGAGAGCACTCTCCATCGAGCCTGTAATCAGAGAGATGAGATCTCAGGTTTCAAATGCGATAGAGAAAGAGTTGCTGCGTGCGATACACAAAAGGTTTGTACCGGCAGAATATGAAGCCAATATGCGCAAAATGGCGGAACAGATGTTCAACCGCTTTTTACATGATCCGACTCAAAATCTGAGACATTCATCAGCAGACAAAAAAAATATCAACAGTATTGAGACGATACAAAAGATGTTTGATATAGAGATTGACAGATGTGCTCTGACAAAATACAAAGAGGATCACCATATAAAAGGATATGAATCGTGAGATTTACACAACTATTGATACCGACGACCAAAGAGACACCGAATGATGCAGCACTGGCAAGTCATATCTATCTTATCAGAGGCGGATTTATCCAGTCTGTGGGAGGAAGCGGCCTGTATAACTTTTTGCCTCTGGGCAAAAAGGTACTTGATAAAGTCCGGCGCGTTGTCAAAGAGGAGCTTGATGCGGCAGGATGCCAGGAGGTAAGCCTTTCCTTTGTTACACCTGCACAGTTCTGGCAGGAGAGCGGGCGTTTTGAGAAGTACGGCAAGGAGCTGCTGCGCTTTAAGGACCGAAAAGAGAATGACTTTGTACTCGGGCCGACCCATGAAGAGATGATGGTGAACCTTGTCCGCCAGACAGTGAAGAGCTACAAACAGCTTCCATTGAATCTCTACCAGATCAATCTGAAGTTCCGTGATGAGATCAGACCGAGATTCGGTTTGATGAGAGGGCGTGAATTCCTGATGAAAGATGGCTACAGCTTCCACAGCAGTGAGGAGGACATGAAGCGTGAATTCGAACTGATGGAAGAGACTTACAGGAAGATATTTACACGTTTGGGGCTGGAGTTCAGGGTGGTTGAAGCTGACAGCGGTGCGATCGGCGGAAGCGGAAGCAAAGAGTTCATGGTACTTGCCGACAGTGGTGAAGATACGATCGTTGTGTGTGAAGGGTGCGAATACGGAGCCAATATCGAAGCGGCGGTACGTCAACCCGCGGGCTGTGAAACAGAAGGCCCGGAAGCAAAGTTTGCAAAATTCTATACGCCGGAAGTCAAGACGATTGATGCGCTGAGTAAATTCTTTAGAGTAGATCCGTACTACCTTGTCAAAACCGTTGCGAAAAAGGCACTTTATGATGAGGGGAAGAGTGAGATCGTTCTTTTTGCACTGCGCGGCTCTGATGAGCTTCAGGAGGTCAAAGCGTGCAATGCGGTCAATGCGAATGAATTGGCCGAAGTGACTGATGAAGAGCTGGCTGAAGCGGGATTGGCAGCAGGTTTTATGGGGCCGACTGCGGTGCCTGGGGGGATCAGGGTTGTGTATGATAATGAACTGAAAGATGCCACTTCGATCATCTGCGGTGCAAACGAGAAAGACTATCACCTGATCGGTATCAGTTTTACAGGGATCGAAGCGGAGTTTAAAGATCTTGTTACGGTTCATGAGGGTGATCTCTGTGCCTGCTGCGGCGGAAAGCTGCATTATACCAAAGGGATTGAGGCAGGACATATCTTCCAGCTTGGTACGCACTACTCCAAACCGCTCGGGTGCGAGTTCCTCGACGAGAACGGAAAATCTGTTCCGATGATGATGGGAACGTACGGTATCGGCGTGAGCCGTCTGCTTGGGGCGATCATTGAGCAAAACCATGATGAGAGAGGATGTGTCTGGACCAGAGAGTCTGCACCGTTTGACCTGCATATTCTGATTTCCAACATTAAAGATAAGGAACAGCTTGCTTTGGGTGAAAAACTTTATGAAGCAATGAAGGCGAAAGGTGTAGATGTGATTCTTGATGACAGAAAAGACCGTTTTGGTGCGAAAATGAAGGATTATGAACTGCTGGGTATCCCTCATGCCGCAGTGATCGGTAAAAAACTAAGTGAAGGGAAAGTGGAGTTTATCACACGCAGAGAGATGGAGAAAGAGGAAATGTCTGCCGGGGAGATACTCTCTTACCTTGAGGAAAGATTTTAGAGATGCTAATTTTAATTGCAATTCCTTTCCTGCTGCTGGAGCTTTACTTCTCGTTGAGTGTAGGAGAAACTATCGGTTTTATATGGTCAGCGGTATGGATTGTAATGACGGTCATTATCGGGGTACAGCTCTTAAGGCTCTCCCCGTTTGCAGTGATGGGAAACCTGGATGCTGTAACGCGCGGGAAATTAAGCCTTGAGGATTTTCATAGTGCCAGCAGCGCTTATTTTATCGGATCTATCTTACTCATTATTCCAGGGGTTTTGAGTGATTTTTTAGGTGTCGCAGCATTGCTTTACACACTTTATTTGCAATTTATTGCTAAAATAACCCCTGAAAAAGATATAAATATGAAAAAAAAGAGAGAAGGAGAAGATGATGTCATTGATGTCGAAGTTATTGATGAGCATACTGATCGTAACCCTCAGCCTTAATGCCGAGACAGTACCCAGTGAAAAAGAGCTTTTAAAATATATCAAAAGAAATGTTGTTAAAAATCCAAGGGTAAAAGTAAACGGGATTACTGTGATAGAACAAAAAACGCATAAAGATCTTCCGGGGTGGACTGTATTGTTGACAACAATGAATTTAGTCTATCAGGGAAAAAAGATCAATGCTCCGGAGACGATATTCATCAAGGAAGGACTCATTACCGGCCGGTTGGCAAATGTGAAAACAGGCAGGGATTATCGAAAAGAGATCAAACCTACCGTACCTGAAAGTATGTATGATGATGCACATTTGACTTTTGGAAAGAAAAATGCTGCCCATAAGGTATTAATTTTTTCAGATCCGCAGTGTCCTTTCTGTCAGGAAGTTGTGCCGGATATCTTTAAGGCGGCACAGGAGAACCCGACGAAGCTTGCTATATACTACTACCATTTACCTCTGCTGCAAATCCATCCTGTTTCAGATGTGCTGACACGTGTGATGCTTGTTGCACAGCATGAGGGGAAAATGGAGATTTTATCAAAAGTGTATGCAATGAAGATTGATCCGAAAGAGACAGAGACAGATATCATCCTTTCTGAAGTAAAAAAGCAGACAGGCTACAGTGTCACTGCAGAAGAGATCAACAGCAAAAAAGTAAGGGATATACTGAAAGCAGATAAGAGTGCTGCCGTAAAGTTGATGGTAAGAGGGACACCGACTGTCTTTATAGATGGGAAATGGGACAAGATGAGAAACGGGTATAAAAAGCTTATCAAATAAGCTTTTTATAGTTAAGAGTGAGGAGTGAGGAGTGAGAAGTATAGGTATGCTTTTCCTTCAGAGAAGCTTCTTTTTGTAGGGTAAAGATAACAAAGAATGAAGAGAGAAGACTGTGGAAAAAATAATTATAGCGACACGGGCAAGCAAGCTGGCACTTTGGCAGGCATATCATATCAAAGAGAGGGTAGAAGCAAGATTCCCGGAAATAGAAGTAGAGCTGAACGATATTACCTCCAGGGGGGATAAGATACTTGACAGGCCCCTGGCGCTGGTAGGAGGGAAAGGACACTTTACCAAAGAGCTTGAAGACGAAATGCTGGCAGGCAATGCACACCTCGCAGTGCACTCTCTCAAAGATGTTCCTACCTATATCCCTGAAGGCCTGGAGCTGGCAGCGATTACGGAACGTCAGGATCAAAGCGATGTCTTTCTTTCACACAAGTATGAGAACCTGGATGCCCTTCCTCAGGGTGCGGTGATAGGAACAACCAGTCTTAGGCGCCGTATGCAGCTGCTTCAAAAACGTCCAGACCTTAAAGTAAAAGATTTGAGGGGAAATGTTAATACACGTTTAAGAAAACTGGCAGAAGGGCAGTATGATGCGATCATCCTTGCTTATATCGGAATGTATCGACTGGATCTTCTCAAAGATATTCCCTATACAGAAAAACTGGACTTTATGATCCCGCCTATGGGGCAGGCTGTTCTGGGTATCGAAATCATCAGTTCAGATAAGAGGGTCAGAGAGATTGCACAAAGTTTAAATGATGAAAAGAGCAACTTGTGTGCAAAGTTAGAACGTGATTTTATCGCAAAGATCGGTGCCGGATGTTCATCACCTGTTGCTGTCAATACGACGATAGAGGGGGAAGATGTCGCGATCAAAGCAATGATTGGCTATCCAGACGGGACAAATATTCTGGAGGCCTCACTCTCTACACAGATTGAAAGTTGTGAAAACCTGGGAAAAGCACTTGCACAGGCGATGATCAATGACGGAGCATTGGAGATACTCGCCAAAGCCGAGGAGATCGCTTTTAAAGATGAGATGCCTGAAAGGCTTTGATCCTCCTCATCTTTTCTCCTTTTTTTCTTTTTTCACTTTTTTTTCACTCCACAAGATAACCCACTTTTAGCTATAATCTTCCAATTCATTAGGCAAAGGAAGACAATGCAAGATGTAGTAGCATGGCTCAAGGAACACGGTAATCTCAAGATCATAGATAGCCCTCTTGATGTAGAGCTTGAGATCCCTCATGTCGCTTATGTAGAGGTGAAGAAGGATGACTCAAGACCGATCCTCTTTACCAAGCCTGTCAACAGAGCCAAAGGTATAGAGTATGATATGCCTGTGCTTATGAATATCTTTGCCAACAGGCAGATCACGGAAGATATCTTCGGTAGGCATCCTGACGAGGTAGCTGAGGGGATCGATGAACTGCTCAAGCTCAAACCGCCCAAAGGGATCGCAGCCAAACTGAAGATGCTGCCAAAACTCTTCAACCTCAAAAATGTCTTTCCGAAACGACTTAAAGGAATGGGAGAGTGTCAGGAGGTGGTCTACGTCAAAAACGAAGTCGATCTGGACAAACTTCCTATCCTTAAAACATGGGAAGAGGATGGCGGCCCTTTCATCACGATGGGGCAGGTCTATACTCAGAGTCTTGACGGAAGCATGCAAAATCTCGGGATGTACAGGCTTCAGCAGTATGATAAGAACAGGCTGGGGATGCACTGGCAGATCCATAAAGACGCCTCCCACTTCTTTGACCAGTACCAAAGAGCAGGAAAGAAGATGCCTGTAACTGTAGCGATCGGCGGTGACCCTCTCTATATCTGGTGCGGACAGGCGCCGATGCCGCACGGGATGTTCGAACTGCTGCTTTACGGGTTTGTACGCAAAGAGAATGCAAGACTGGTAAAGTCGATCACCAACGATATCTATATCCCGAATGATGTGGATATCGTGATTGAAGGATTTGTTGACCCTGTAGATATGGAGGTTGAAGGGCCGTTTGGCGATCACACGGGGTATTATACGCTCAGGGAACCTTTCCCTGTCATGGAAGTAGAGACCATCACGACAAAGAAAAACCCTGTTTTTGCCGCTACAGTAGTTGGAAAACCTCCGCTTGAAGACAAGTATATGGGATGGGCAACCGAAAGGGTCTTTCTGCCGATGCTCAAACCGATGGCCCCGGACCTGATCGACTATAATATGCCTGAGAACGGAGTGTTTCACAATCTGATCCTGGCGAAGATGAAAACACTCTATAAAGGGCATGCCCAGCAGTTCATGCATGCTTTTTGGGGTGTGGGACAGATGAGCTTTGTCAAACATGCGGTCTTTGTAGGACAGGATGCACCAGAACTGGAAGCGTTTGATGCACTTGGCAGATATATACTCAACAGGGTAGAGCCGGGTAAAGTATTTGTCTCGCAGGGGATCGTGGACCACCTGGACCATTCATCAGATGAACAGTTTGTGGGCGGAAAACTTGGAGTGGACGCTACTGGCAGAGAGATAGAGGAAGGTGTAGAGAATCTCTTGGATGATACGACACTGCTCGCAAAACTGCAAACTATGGATAGCAGTATTACAGGACTGAAGCAGTACTATACGGATACCAAAAACCCGGTGTGTATGCTGGCGGTCAACAAGCAGGAATCTGTTCAAAACCTTTTCGATAAAGCGGCTTCGCTTCAACCGTATATCAAGATATTGGTGGTTGTCGATCGACAGAACAATGATCTTGAAAACCCGTATATGCTTCTCTGGAGAGTCGTCAACAATATGGATGCAGGCAGAGATGTAAGGCTGGAGCCGTTTATCATGGTAGATGGAACCAATAAAGGAGAAGTTGACGGCTATACACGAGAATGGCCCGGAGATACCCATTGTACCGAAGAGGTATTGGATAGATTGCAGGAGCTTGGCTTGATTGATATTGATGAGAAGTTTATCAGAAAATACGGGTTGCTGTCTTTTAATTAAGAGTAATTTAATCTTGTTTTGATAAAATTAGTTTGTTAATAAATTTTATCGGTAAGGAAATTAAATGATAGTTACAAAAAAAGCTCCAGACTTTACAGCAACAGCTGTACTTGCAGACGGTTGTATCGTAGAAGATTTTAACCTTTATGAAAATCTTGGTGAAAAAGGTGCGGTTCTTTTCTTCTATCCACTTGACTTTACATTTGTATGTCCATCAGAGATCATTGCCTTTTCGCACAGAGCAAAAGAGTTCAGAGAGAGAGGGATCAATGTGATCGGTTGTTCGATCGATTCTCAGTTCAGCCACTTTGCATGGAGAGAGACTCCGGTAGAGAATGGAGGTATCGGCAGAGTTGATATGCCGCTTGTCGCTGACCTTAACAAGCAGATTGCGCGGGATTACGACGTACTGCTTGATGAGTCTGTGGCGCTTAGAGGTTCTTTCCTTATCGATGCAGACGGAACAGTAAGACATGCAGTGATCAACGACCTCCCGCTTGGAAGAAACATCGATGAGATGATCAGGATGGTTGACACGATGCTCTTTACAAACGAGCATGGCGAAGTATGTCCTGCCGGATGGCAAAAAGGTGATGAAGGTATGAAAGCTGACACTGAAGGTGTTGCTGATTATCTTGCTAAACACGAAAACGAATTATAATAATTATGATTTAAGAAACAGCTCAGCATAGCTGAGCTATAATACATGCATAGGCAACGTTACATTTACGTTACATAATGTGGAAGTAATGCTTTAGCTTCTTTCTTCGATACCCCTCTTCCCCTTTTTTATCGGAGTTAGAAGCTAAACCATTGCTTCCCGCTATGCATGATGAAGGATACAAGATGACTAATCATGTAGCGTTACTCAAAGAGAACGGACTCAAAGCAACTTTCCAGCGTATCAATATATTAGAAACCATAGAAAAATACGGCCATATCACTATTGATTCTATTTATGAAGAGGTTTCTAAAATTCATACATCACTCTCCCTCGCAACTGTATACAAAAACATCCTTTTAATGGTGGAAAAAAACGTACTGACAGAAGTACCGGTTTCGGGTCAAAAGTCTAAGTATGAGTTAAAAAAAGAGGATCATATCCACCTGGTATGTACTGAGTGCGGTATGGTTGAAGACAAACCGCTTATGAATCCTGTGGATAGGCTGATAGAAGATATGACAACAGAAGAGCATTTTTCACTGAGCAGCGAACAGATCAACCTTTATGGTGTCTGCCGGGTTTGCCGGGAGAAAGAAAAGGCAAGTTAGAGATACTTTCTAGTTCTTGAAAAGGGCTGAACCGACTCTGACAAGGTTTGATCCGCATTTGATCGCGAGCTCATAATCTCCGCTCATCCCCATGGAACAGATCGTTGCTCCCTCTTTTTGTACCTTTTCGAAGATCGTATAGGTATCTTCAAAACTTTTTTGGATGAGGGTTGTCTCCTCCGTGTGTGCACCGATGGTCATTACCCCTTTAAGGTTGATATTCGGGCAGCTCTCTTTGATCTCCTGGTAGGTATCGTATGCCATTTCAGTCGATACCCCCGATTTTGTTTTTTCGCCCGCTGCATTGATCTGGAGCAGGGCACTCATCTTCTGCGCTTTCCTTCCCAGTTTTTTATTGAGCTCTTCGGCCAGCTCGATACTGTCCAGAGAATGAAGTAGAAAAGGACGCAGGCCGATGAGCTTGTTGATTTTGTTCTTTTGGAGCGTACCGATCATATGCCACTGCAGAGGAAGCTCTTCGAGTGTTTCCATCCGCTGTTCCAACTGCTGTACCTGGTTTTCGCCAAAAGCTCTTTGGCCCAGTTCATAGAGTGTCGCGATATTTTCTACTTCTGTATATTTTCCGACACTTACAAGCTGTACGATATGGTGTTCGCTGACAGAGATACGCGCCTCTTCGATCTTCCAGATCACTTCATCAAGATTTTTTCGCAGTTGTTCTTTATCAAGTATCATTGACTATCCTGTTTTTTCTAAAATCAAAGCTTTTCATCAAAAAGCATACCAAAACTCTTCACTCTTCACTCTTAATTCTTGGCCGGGTTCATCCCATTAGTCTATTGATATCATTATAGAGTCCCAGCATCATCAAAGAGATTAAAATCCCCCAGCCTGCTACCGTCATGTAGTACATGGCTGCTTCACCCGGTGATTTTCCGCGTATCCACTCATAGAGATTGAAGAGAATATGCCCGCCGTCAAGTGCGGGGATGGGCAGCAGGTTCAGTACACCGAGGTTGACCGAAATAAGTGCTGTAAATAAAAAGAGTGCAACAATTCCTATATTGCTTGCCTGGGCTGTGACATCGACGATCGTGATGACTCCTCCGAGTTTGTCTGCTCCGATCGCCCCGGTAATCAGCTTTTCTACACTCTGGAAGATCAGTTGCGAGGCATAGAGTGTTTCGCTCCATGCAAAATGAAGACCCTCAAGGAGTGAAAAGCTGAGCTTCTCTTTGTTTGCCCGCGGACCCACTCCTATCAATTTGCGTTTGATCTCTTCTCCAAATTTGTTTCTCTGCGTTTTCGTGACCGGCGAGAAGCTGAAGCTCATTGTCGCCCCGTCTCTCAGTACCGTAAGTGAGAGTGTATGGTTCGTGGTCTGTATCGCCTCTCCTACATCTTCCCAGTTTTTGATCCTGATGCTGTTGACCTGCACAATGGTATCATTGATATCCAGGCCTGCCGCTCTTGCCGGGGAATCTTCAGAGAAACTTCCGATCGCAGCAGGCATATACTTGCCATAGTTAAAGGCAGGACTTAGAGGGGTACCGATCTGTGATACGGCGAAGTAGAGCAGAAAAGCCGTTAAAAAATTTGCAAAAGGGCCGGCAAGCAGGATGGTAATACGTTGCCATGGAGGTTTGACCGTATAACTGTCTTCATCATAGCTGATCTTGGTCGGGTCACTGTCATCCTGTCCCTTCATCCTGACATATCCGCCCAGAGGGATTGCTGAAATACTCCAGAGTGTATCGCCGATCTTTCTGGTTAAGATCTTTTTTCCAAACCCTATGCTGAAGACTTCGATCTTGACCCCAAAGAGTCTTGCAGCCGAGAAGTGTCCGAGTTCGTGAAAGAAAATAAGAACAGAAAGAACAACCAATGCGACAATAATACCCATATCATTCCTATCAAATTTTTTAACAGATTATACCCAAAGTAGTGAAATATTGTATGAGGTGTTTCCTATTGAGAGAGGGCGGCTATTTGCCGCCTGTAAAAGAGGGTTAAAACGTATAGTTCACAAATATCCTGAGGTTCGTAAAATCGTCTCCGTTGATCTCGTCGTCAATGTCACTGTAGATCACATCCATACCCAGTGCATCGTTAAATGCGTAGCCTGCAGTAAGGTCAAGCTCTGTGGCTTCAGTCCCCGTGCTGTCCTCCAGCGTCAGGTGTCCGACACCAAGCGTCAATCCTTCCAGACCTGCCGCACCTGCATCCCATTCGGCAGAATAGATGAGTGCTTCTCCGTCTGCACCCGCTTCAGCCAGTGTCAGATGTTCGGCACTTGTGAAGAACGGTCCTCCGCCAAAACCGTTATCCGCCCCGTTATCATCGGCTTTGTTGCAGGCGGCACCCAAAGTCAATCCGGCTGCATCAATCCCCAAAGAGAGACTTGCACCCATAATTTCCGTAGCAACACCACTCTCCCAGTCCTGCTGCGCATACTGTCCGCCAAGCCCCAGTGTGATACCGTCAAGGTGTGCCTCATATCCGGCTTCGATATAGGAGATATCTACAAGAGTGTCTCCATGGTAGTACCAGCCTGAAAGCATCAACCCTTCATCCCCCTCATAAGTGATCCCCAACGTCTGCACACCGTCATCACCGTTGAGACGCTCAAACTCAGCAGGGTCATGCGATACATCCACACCGGCCCACTTTTCGATATGGGCAAGTACGATCGTCGTATCTTTGATATCTGTGTTTACCAGTACGGCTGCTTCAAAGGTATTGGGTACCATCCCGATATCATCGGTATCGGCAAAGGGCGTATCGATCTCCTGGCGGCCCGCTTTCACGAGGGTATTGCCCCATTGGCCCTTCAGGTAAGCTTCTCCCAGGATAGAGTAGGAGTCGTTGTCTGCATCAAAGAACGGGATCCCTTCTCTTTCATCGTTGCCTGCAACATTGGTCGTATAGAAGCTGGCACCTGCACTGATACCGTTCCATGACGCAGTCTCTATGTGCAGTTTCCCGCCAAGCGCCGTATCTGTATAGTCCGTATCCCCTGCGATATCCGTGTTCTGGTATCCTGCCCTGATATATCCGTTTACCTCTTTGATAAACGAAAACGTTTCTGCTCTTTTTTGTGCTTCTATCGCCTGATTCATTGTTTCGTTAGCATAGATACCAATACTCATTATCATTAAAACGGCAGTGCCTGCAACAACTTTTTTCATTTTTTCCTTCTCCTTGATTTATATTTTACGGGACGGGCAGGGTGCCCGTCGATGGTTTAGATTTTTTCGACTTCTATTTTTTTTGCTTCTTCGGCGCGCAGTGCAATGAGTGTACCTTCGATCTCTATCTCCATAGTCTGTTTTGCCAGTGAACATCCTCTTACTGCGAGTTGTTCTCCCCTCATCACGCCCATTGAATTGAGACGGTCTCTGAGGACACTCTCAGCATTGATCTTAATGATTTTGGCTCGGTTTCCTTTTTTGAGTTCTGCAAGTTGCATGTTACGCTCCTGTCTTATGTGATTTGACTGTCATAGTATGAATAAAGTAACTCTATACGCGATAAAGCTCAGTATCCATGCAGTCAGGGTTGTCATGATAAAGAGATACCCAAGGTATTTCCATCCGCCGGCTTCCCTGGCAAATACCATTGATGCGGCGAGACACGGCAGGTAGATCATGACAAAGACGATAAAGGCGATCGCTGAGGCAAACGGGATATTTGCCTTGATCTGTTTGATCAGCCCCTCATTTCCCTCGTCAACCTCATCGCCCAGCGCATAGAGCACACCGAGGGTAGAGACGACCACCTCTTTGGCTGCAAGGCCGGTCTCAAGGGCTACAGTCATACGCCAGTCAAAACCAAGCGGTGCAAAGAGCGGTTCGCTTGCATGTCCTATGATCCCCAGGTAGCTCTTCTCAAGCAGTGTCATGTTAAGTTCATTTTCAAGCTGCGCTTTCTCTTCTTCATTTACCGTCTGCTCGATCTTTGTCTGGTAACTCAGTTCGATCTCCGGGTATTTCGGATAGTTGCTTGCAAACCAGATCAGGATGGCTGCCATCAGGATAAACGTACCGGCTTTTTTCAGGTAGCTTTTTGCCTGTCCGTAGACGGTATGCCAAACCAGTTTGAGCGACGGCATACGGTACTTCGGCATCTCCATGACAAACGGTTCATCTTCACCTTTGAAGACAAACATTTTGAGCACTTTTGCCATCAACAGCCCCAGGAACGCTCCTGAAATATAGATGATAAAGAGAATGTTCCCCGCCTCTTCTGCTGCAAAGAAGGCCCCGGCAAAGAGTACATAGATAGGAAGTCTTGCCCCGCAGCTCATAAATCCGATGATAAAGAGTGTGATAAGCCTGTCTTTTTCGTTTTTAAGCGTACGTGCCGCCATATAGGCAGGTACAGAACACCCAAACCCTGTCACAAGCGGGATAAAGCTTTTTCCATGCAGTCCGAACTTATGGAAAAAACCGTCCAGCAGGAATGCCACACGGCTCATATATCCCGTCGTCTCAAGCAGCGCGATACCGATAAAAAGAATCACGATATTCGGAAGGAACATGATCACCGCTCCTACACCGGCGATCATCCCGTCCGCGACCAGTGAGCCGAGCTGCCCTTCCCCCAGTACCGCTTTTGCCTGGTCTCCCATCCAGCCGAAGGCTGCATCGATATAGTCCATCGGGATCGAACCCAGTTCAAAGGTAAGCTGGAAAAGCCCCCACATGAAAAAGAGGAAGAGGGGAATACCCAGGATCTTGTTGATAAGCAGGTTATCGATCTTTTGCGTAAGATTTTTGGCCCTCATGCTCCTGGTCGACATGACCTCCATCTTTGCCCCTTTTGCAAAGGCAAAGTGCTCATCATCAAAGATCTCTTTGAGGTTTTTGGTGTGGTGATGGATATAAAGATGCCCCAGCGCTTCACGTACGAGAGGCAGCATTTCGATCCAGATCGGCTCATCATGCATCTTTTTATAGACATCCTCATCCTCCTGAAGCAGTTTGACCGCCAGATGTCTGTAGGGAAGTTCTGATTTGTAGTTTTTCTCTTCAAGGAAGTTGACGATATGCGAGATCTCCTCTTCTATCGGATCAGAGTAGATCACTTTGGCAGTGGTCTCCTTCTTGTTATAGACCTCTACGATCGCTTCTTTGATCTCTTCGATCCCTTCACCGCTGGCAGCAGCCGTTTTGATACACGGTACTCCCAGGATCTTTGAGAGCTGTTTCTCATCGATCTCAATCCCCTCATCTTCCGCTTCATCACTCATATTGAGCGCAACGATCACTTTTTTGCCGGTTTCCAGCAGTTGTGTGGTAAAAAGAAGGTTTCTTTGGAGATTGGTTGAGTCCACCACATTGACGATGACATCATACTCATCGCTCTGCAGGAAGCTTTTGGTGACTTTCTCTTCGATGGTATACTCAGTCAGCGAGTAGGCACCGGGAAGATCGATGATATGTGTTTTGTAATCCTGGCATGAAACATCATCGCAGATGGTAAAGACTACTTCGGTTTTATCGACGGTCACCCCCGAAAAGTTTCCCACTTTCAGTTTGGCATTGGAAATGGCGTTGATGAGGGAAGATTTTCCGACATTCGGCTGTCCCGCCAATGCTACGACTATTTTATTCACTTGTTTTCCTTATGATTATTGATAATAGTTATCACTTTATACAAGGAGGAGTATAATAGATTAATGCTTAAAGATACTTAAAATGAGAGTGATTATCATTAAATTTTTTAATTTGTAAGAATTGAAGAAAATGCTGCCGGCACCCTGGAAGAGTACCGATAATATAAGGAGATTACATGAAGGGATTAAAATTGATAGGTTGCGACCAGCTCCAGTGCAGCTATGTCAATACCGTCACCATAGTCAGTGTTGGAGTAGACGGCATCCAGAGAGAAACAGTCAGTGACCCCGTACCCCAGGATTACGTCAATTTCATGTCCCTCTTCTGTACCGTTGTCATAGGCATATGCGGCATAGCTTGCTGTTGCCGAAAGTCCGTTCAGTTCAGTAGCGGCTTCAATTTTGTAATTGTCACCTACCGATGCTGCGGCAAAGGTATTCCATGAGCTGGCATACAGCCCGTCTCTTCCTACAAATCCGGCCGTATTGTCTTCTACTTTGTTGTAGGCTGCCATCAGGTCAAGTCCTGCAACGGATGCGGAAATTTTGACACCATAGGCATCCGAATCATCAGCCATATCATAGTCTGTCGTTACATACTGTGCTGCAAGGGATACATCACCTGCTTTAAAACCTGCATCAGCATAGATCTGGGTAAATTTGTCAGGATTGCCTGCCGCCGCACCTGCATCTACATTGTAGTACCAGATGCTGGCATCAAATGCGTTGCTGTAAGCAGCACCGAATGCATAGTTTTCCCCATCATCGATATCCGTCAGGTCGATAAAGTCCGTACCGCTGTTGTTCGGCCGCCATTTTGCAAGATAAGAACCGACCAGTGTCACATGGGGGATTGAGCCGTTCACTAAAGTATACGCCTCGAAACTTCCGGGTGCAAGCAGCCAGTCAAATCCTCCGACCATTGGCGTATCAAGCAGTTGACGACCTGCTACCAGCGTGGTATCGGCAAAGGTTGCCGTGATGTTTGCTACATTAAAGAAAGCACCCGTCTCTTCCGCTTCCATATATCCGTATTCATCCAGAAGATTGGTAAATCCTACGGCAGAGAAGTTTGCCGTGATACCTTCCAGGAGCTTATGTGAGACATCAACGGTGACAGCCGTACCGAGGTTGCTGCTCTCCTCGTCGAATAGATCAACAGAGTCATCCGTATAATAGTATGCTACTGCTTTGCCATTGATGGTCGTGTTGCTGTTACATGCCTCTTCTGTTTCTGCGACTGTCTGCGGCATTTCTGCTGCCGGCTCTGCGGGAGCAATATCCCCGCCTGCAAATGCTGTACTGATCGCCATTGCAGTGATTAAACTAAGTGTTGTCATTTTCATTTTTTTCCTTGTTTATAAGATAATAAAAGTATGACATGTTAAGAAAAAAATAGAGGCGGTCTAGTGATTAAATTTTAATCACTAGACCTCTTTTATGCTTCGGGCCTGAAATAAGCGTCTATTTTTGGAAAGAAAGAGGATTGAAGTGTAGTATGATTAATTTTATAATGGGTACAATTAAAAAGCGGAGCGGAGTATCTTTCTACCTGTTCCTTCCTTCCGAACTCATTTTATTGAGAAGAGCATCGGGCGATCGATAACTATATACTGCTGTCTGGAAAATTGATGGCATTAATCATTTTATGTGCTTAAAATCAGTCTGTTATTTTATAAAAAAGGAAAAAGAGTATGAGAACATTTACTATTCTGGGGCATGGAAATGTTTCATTGGGTGTCATTTTAGATTCACTGTTCAGTCAATATCATGAAACGGTAAAGGTTGAAATTATCCGTAATATACCAGAGTCTGAAAACCGATCAAGTGATATAAGCTTTCTGCACAAAAAAATTCCGACAGAGATCATTGATGTTGAAAATTGGGAAAAAAAGGGGAAAGAAGCGTTGATTCTTTCAGGGATGACTCCCGGTGCGAAAAAAAAGATATTTGAATACTTTCAGAGCAAATATCTATTGGACCCCTCTGACTTTGTCCCTGTCATTCATTCGAGCGCAGTGGTCACCAATGGTGTGGTGCTGTCAAATTCAGTCAATATCAGTCCTTTGAGTGTGATCGCCCAGTATGCAAGGCTTGGCAATTTTGTGACAATTAATAGAAATGTCTCTATCGGACATCATACGACGATTGATGACTTTACTTCTGTAAATCCGGGTTGCAATATCGGCGGCAATTGCAAAATCGGCAAAAACGTGGTAATCGGGATAGGAGCTGCAGTCTTTGATGACATAAAGATAGGTGATAATGCCGTGATCGGCGGCGGTGCGGTGGTTACAAAAGATGTTGCTCCCAATACGCTTGTTTACGGTTCTCCGGCTAAATTTATCAAAGAGATATGATATGAAAACTATCATCAATTTTGCGCCTACAGGTATGGTACCGACAAGAGAGATGACGCAGTATGCTCCTCTTTCTCTCTCTGAAATAGTGGAAAATATTGATAGGGCCTACCAGTTGGGGATTACGATAGCGCATCTTCATATCAGAGATGAAAAAACCTTGGAACCAACACTTTGTGCTACAACCTATGGAAAGCTGATTTCAAAGATCAGAGAGTATGCTCCTGACTTGATCGTATGTGTATCATTGAGTGCCAGGAACGGAGAGCCCATAGAAAAAAGGCTGGAGCCTTTATACCTGGAAGGGAAAGAAAAGCCTGATATGGCCAGTTTGACGCTCTCTTCTATGAACTTTGCGTCAGGAGCGAGTATCAACTCTCCGGAAGATATTCAGCGTATCGCACAAACGATGGAAGAGAAGGAGATTTTCCCGGAAATTGAAGTATTTGATCTGGGAATGGTTCATTATGCAAAGTATCTGATCAAAAAAAATATTTTAGGAGAAAAAAACTATTTTAACATCATGCTGGGGAATATTGCTACAGCACAACCCATACTTTTGCATGCCGGAATGATGGTCAATGATTTACCTGACAATTCATATTGGAGCTTGGGAGGCATTGGAGCCGCAAGCTATAATACTCATTTGCTTGCTTTGGCCTCCGGCGGCGGTATCAGGGTCGGTATAGAAGATAATATCTGGTTTGATCAAAAGAGATCAAAACTTGCAGAAAATCCAGCGCTTTTAGAGCGGGTTCACCGCTTGTTGGAAATGAGCGATAAAGAGCTGATGAGCAGTAAAGAGTTGAGAAGAGAATTACTTGGATAAGAAATTTAACAAGAGGGCCGGGAACGATATTTTAGTCTCTGTCAAAATCATTACCTATAACCATGAGAACTATATCGCGAAAGCTTTGGAATCGGTTCTGATTCAGAACGTATCTTTTCGCTATGAAATAGTGATCGGAGAAGATTGTTCAACGGATAAAACCAGAGAGATAGTATTGGAGTACCAAAGAGAGTATCCGGAGATCATCAGACTGGTACTGCATGAAAAAAATGTAGGTATGATTCAGAACGGCCTGGCGGTAAACAGGGTTTTAAAAGGCAAGTATGTTGCTGTACTTGATGGAGATGATTATTGGACAGATGAGAATAAGCTGCAAACACAGATAACGCTTATGCAGGATTATCCTGATTGTGATATCTCTTTTCATCCCGCGATAAGTGTATATGATGATGGGCAAAAGAGAGATAAAGTGATAAGCAGGCATGCTAAAAATAACAGAGTATTTGCCGTAAATGACGTTATTATCAAAGGAGGGGCATTTTGCCCGACATCATCATTGGTCATGAAAGCCGAAGTACTGGAACATCTTCCAGACTGGTTTTCGGAGGTACCTGTAGGAGATTATTTCATGCAGATACTGGGATCTCAAAACGGCGGTGCGCTTTATATCGATAAAGTCATGTCAGCCTATAACAGAGTTAATGTTACTTCATGGACAAATACGACAAAAACCGTTTCTCAAAAGGAGGTACACTTAAAAGGTATTGTATCTGCATTAAATCATTTGAATCATTTTTTTCAGGAAAAATATAAAGGTGAAATAGATATCGTAAAATCAGAAATTTTATTGCATTTGGCAAAACTGTATTTAAAACAGCACAGGTTTCATGAATTTAATGATGTAATTTCCAAAAGCCATGCTTTAAAACATTCAATGAAGAAATCGCCATATTTCTATTTAAAAAAGTATCCCAGATTACTCTTATTGGTCAAAGCGCCCGGATACCTGTTCAATCCAAGAGGGCAGCCTTAAAAAAGTCACGGACATACTCATATCCCGAGTAGAGGGTAAGCAGGACGGCGATCCAGAGAAGCACGCTGCCGCCCGGCCATCCCATGAGCAAAAACCCGATAGCGACCATTTGGACGACTGTTTTGATTTTTCCCATCCATGATGCAGCGATATCGATACCTTCTGCCACGGCAGAGACACGAAGGCCGGTGATGAAAAGTTCTCTTGTCAGGATCAGAAAAACCGCCCAGGGTGAAGCACTGCCCAGTATCATAAGCCCGAGGAATCCCGCCAGTGTAAGCATTTTGTCTGCCAGCGGGTCAAGGATCTTTCCTACAGTCGTGATCTGGTCAAAGGTACGCGCGATATAGCCGTCAAAAAAATCGGTGGCAGATGCCAGAACAAAGATGAATGCTGCGATATAATTCAGCCATGAGCTGTGTATCCCCTCAAAAAGAGAACTATCCTGGTTCACCAGGAAGAAGAACATCAGAGGCGCCAGAAGCAAACGGATAAAGGCCAGTGTATTGGGGATGTTATAGATTCGTGAGTTGGACACCGTTTCTCCTCTTTTTTTAAATGATAAATTAAAAAGTAAAAACTCAGGTTTTAGAGTATATATTATGATCAATCTTTTTTCATTTTTACTTTTTACTTTTTACTTTTTAATTTTTACTTTTCAGAGAACACTGTCAGTGTTATCTGAATGTTGTTCCGCCGTCTACCACAAGCGTCTGGCCTGTGATCCAGGAGGCTTCTTCGGTACAGAGGAAATAGACTGAGCCTGCGATATCTTCCGGGCTTCCCATTCTGTTAAGTGAAGAGCGCTTGATCGTTTCTGCTTTGACCTCTTCATAGTTGGTGAATGCTTTGAGGGCATCCGTATCGATAGGGCCTCCGGAAACGGCATTGACCCTGATGCCCATCTCTCCAAGCTCTACGGCCGCATAGCGTGCCATCGCTTCTACTGCTGCTTTGTTCGTGCCGTGCCCGGCATAATTTTCGATATAGATGAGGTTGCCGGTTGAGCTCAGTGTTACGATCGCACCGCCGCCGACCTTCTCCATACGTTTTGCGGCTTCCTGGCTGCCTGCCACGAAAGCGCCTACGGTAGCCGTATAGATGTTGGTCAGCCCCTTTTTCGGCCTGAGTTTCATAAACTTTCCGTAACCGCCTACCACGGGACGTCCGTAGATCATCGCATTGCTTACAAAGAAGTCTACCCTGTCAAAGTCCTGATCGATCGCTTCAAAAAGCGGTTTGAACTCATCCGTATCGAGGATATCGAGCGGATAGGCTTTTGCTTTGATCCCATAGTTGCGGCTAAGCTCATCAGTGATACTGTCAGCTGCTTCTTTGTTGGAATTGTAGGTAAATGCGACATTGACACCGTTTTGTGCAAATTTTTCTGCAACGGCTCTTCCGATACCTTTGGTCGCACCTGTAATTACGACGGTTTTACCTTTTATCTCTGACATCTGGATACTCCTTTTATTGACTTTGTCATCCTGAAATCTTTCTGCTTCAGGGGGGGGTTCCGAGGATACTGAATCACATCCAGGATGACGGTGGTGCTTTTTTAGGCACCGACGATAGTGTATTTCTTCATCACGGCTTCGATCTTTTTCATATTCTCTGCACTTGGCGGTACCAGCGGCAGCCTGTATTCCAGTGAATCGATAAGGCCGGCGATATACATAGCTGCTTTGATCGGGATAGGGTTGCTTTCGCAGAAGAGGACTTGATTGATTTCTATCAGCTCTTCATTGATCGCTTTTGCTGTTTTATAGTCACCGGAGAGTGCAGCATTGACAAGTTTGCTTTTCATATCCGGCAGGAGATTGGCTGTGACCGAAGTAACACCTTTGCCGCCGCTGGCAAGGATAGGATAGTCGATCGCATCTTCACCGCTGAAGATATATAGTTCAGGGATCTTTGCCATCAGTTCGACCGTTCTCGCCAGTGATCCGGTTGCTTCTTTGATCCCCATGATATTCGGCACGTCGTCAAAAAGCCTTTTGACGGTATCAGGTTGGATATCTGCACCTGTACGTCCCGGTACATTATAAAGCATAAAGGGTACATCTACCGCACTTGCCACTGCCTTATAGTGCTGATAGAGTCCCTCTTGGCTTGGTTTGTTGTAGTACGGGCAGATCGAGAAGATCGCATCTGCACCGGCAGCCTGTGCATTTTTTGCGACCTTGATCGCTTCATGGGTTGCATTGCTCCCTGCACCTGCAAGTACTTTGGTGTCGGTACCTTTACAGGCTTCTACGGCGATCTCGATACATCTTTTGTCTTCTTCATAACTGAGTGTCGGGCTCTCTCCCGTTGTTCCTGCAGGGCAGACTGCATCGATACCGTGATCGACCTGCCTTTGGACCAGTTTTGCAAAGCCCGCTTCATCAGGCTTTCCGTTTTTAAACGGCGTGATAAGTGCCGTGGTTGCACCCGTGATATAGTTGCTCATGTCTTTTCCTCTTTGTGTCATACTGAACTTGATTCAGAATAACGTACATTTTATTTTGTTTCATCTTTTTTAAGGATCACCGTAGTGGATCGTGAATGGTCAAAATATTTGTTTGCGACATCCTGAATCTCTTTGAGTGTAATTTTATCCAATTTCTCTTCATATTCAAGTAAAGGTTCGAGATTTCCTTTCACCAGATACTCCCCATAGAGTCCTGCAACAGAGTGCGAACTCTCCAGAGAGTAGATGAAGTCTGCTTTGGTATTGATCTTCACTTTATCCAGTTCCGCCTGTGTGACTTCCCCTTTTTTAACCTTCTCAAGTTCAGCGAGTATCTCTTTTTCGACTGTTTCGGGGGTGACTCCGTCTGCACACATCGCCATGACCAGAAATACTCCCGGGTCTTTCATCTCCATATTGTAGCCGTAGATGGTGTTGACAAGTTTCTTCTTATTCACCAGAGACTTTTCAAAACGGCTGCTCTTTCCGTAGCTGAGGATTGCTGCGATCGCCGAAAGGACGACCTGGTCTTCATGTTCGTAGTTCGGAATGCTGTAAGTGATCGCCAGCGTATCTACCTGGTTGCCCTCCTTGTGGAGGATCGCGCGTTTTGCTCCGTCAACCTTGGGTTCCACGGCAGTGACTTCAGGTACTTCTGTGTGGTTTTTGATCGATCCGAACTGTTTTTCGGCCTCTTTATAGACTGTTTCGGGCTCGATGTCTCCCGCAACGATCAGGATGGCGTTGTCAGGCTGGTAGTGCTGTTTGTAGAAGGTACGGATATCTTCGATCTTCCAGCTGAGGATATCTCCCATAAACCCGATCGGCAGCCAGTGGTACGGATGGTAGGTGTAGTGCAGGTTGAAAACTCTGAAGTAGAGGTACCCCATGGGATTGTTATCGGTTCTGAGCCTTCGTTCCTCGGCGACAACGTCACGCTCGGTCTGGAACTCTTCATCGGTGAGCTTGAGGTTGCTCATCAGTTCTGCAAAGAGCTCCAGGGTCATAGGGAGGTTTTGTGTCGCGGTCTTGATAAAGTAGTGTGTTTTGTCAAATCCGGTTGCGGCATTATTGACACCGCCGCGGCTTTTGACGATCATATCGAACTCCCCCTCTTTGAGTTTGTCCGTTGATTTGAAGCTGAGGTGTTCAAGCATATGCGCCATACCGCTTTTGCCCATTGTCTCGTTGCGGCTTCCGACCTTATAGTAGATATCGGTCGTGATGACACCCGAATCGTTGTCCATAGGTATGACAACGACCTGCAAACCGTTGTCGAGTGTTTTGCTATAGTGTTTTGGGAGTGAGTTCGCCATAAGTATTCCTGTGATGAAAAATAGCGTGAACGCTATTTTAGTGAATAGTGAAGAGTGAGGAGTGAGGAGTGACGGTATGTATTGCTCTGCAATACTTTTTTTATTTTGACTTGATAAAAGCTTTTTGAAAAAAAGCATACATACATTCCTCATTCCTAATTGTCTTTCCAGTCGGC
Source organism: Candidatus Sulfurovum profundilacunae (assembly GCA_047689495.1). Lineage (GTDB taxonomy): Bacteria > Campylobacterota > Campylobacteria > Campylobacterales > Sulfurovaceae > Sulfurovum > Sulfurovum profundilacunae. The sequence goes on from JBEWPY010000002.1 coordinate 35,409, forward strand.
TCCGACTGCTTCGCTGATATGAGTATACCCGTCTTCTTTTAACAGCCTGATGAGTCCTTCGTTGATCTCTTTGATCAGTTCCGGGCCTCTGTAGATCAGCATGGAGTAGATCTGCACAAGGGAAGCGCCGGCTTTGATACGTCTGTATGCCTCTTCAGCGGAGTCGATGCCGCCGACAGAGATCAGCATGGTTTTGTCGTAGAATTCCCTGCCGATCGCTTTGAAGAGCCGGTAGGACTTTTCGGTGAGCAGCACTCCGGAGATACCTCCGAAATCCTGTTTGAGCGGCGAATCCGTCAATGTGTAGTCGACTGTCGTATTGGTAGCGATGATCCCCGCTGCTCCGGCATCGACGGCGACTTTGCAGAGTGCGAGTGCATCTTCGGCTTCCATATCCGGGGCGATCTTCAGGAAGACCGGCTGTGCGGTGATCTCTCCGGCCATGTCAAAGACCGCTTTGATGAAGTTTTCATTCTGCAGATCTCTCAGCCCCGGTGTATTCGGAGAAGAGATATTGATGACGATATAGTCTCCGTAATCCTTGAAAGCCTTGAAGAGGACTTCATAGTCATTGAGCGCCTCATCTTCAGGGGTGACCTTGTTTTTCCCGATATTGATCCCGACAGGATAGTCAAGGAAGTAGAGCTTTTTAAGGCGCTGAAGCATATAGTGGCTTCCCTTGTTGTTGAATCCCATGGCATTCTGGATCGAATCGTCATCAGTCAGTCTGAAGAGTCTCGGTTTGGGGTTGCCGTCCTGCGGCCTGGGAGTCACCGTGCCGATCTCTGTAAATCCGAATCCGAGGGTCGGCGTCGCTGTGATATACTGGCCGTTCTTGTCAAAGCCGGCACCAAGCCCTACAGGGTTCCTGAACGTACGGCCGAAGAATTCCTGATGCAGCATTTTGTCATCGACAAAGTAGTGGTCTTTGACAAGGCGCATGACTGCAGGGCAGTGGGCTACGGCTCTGAGCGCGGTGCCTCCGATGGCATGGGCAATCTCCGGATCGAAGTTGAAAAGTATTTTTTTGAGGGTTTGGTAAGAACAGACTGACACCCTTGACTCCCTTGATTCAAAACGTTAATGGATGGCTGAAATATGCCATTCAGATCATTCCGAAAGACTTTAAAAGCAATGCAATGACCTTTTGTATATAGCCGCAATTATACCAGTTATTGCGTTATAGTCTACTTGAGAGTCTCTGATACTCTTCACACGATTCGAGCAGTACTTCATGCGTGTCAGCGCAGATGATCTGCCCTTTTTTAAAGACCAGTATTTTATCCGCGTTTTCAATCGTGCTGAGTCTGTGTGCTACTGTAAATGTGATCATTTGCGGTTTCAGCTGTTCCAGTGCTTTCTGGATCAGTGCCTCACTCGTATTGTCCAGTGCTGAGGTGGCTTCATCGAGGATCAGTATGTCAGGGTTTTTATAGAGTGCCCGTGCCAGAGCGATACGTTGTCTCTGGCCGCCTGAGAGATTGCCTCCGCTTTCAGAGAGTATCGTATGGATACTTTTTGGTAATTTTTCTATAAACTCCATGGCAAAGGCCTTTTCCAGTGCTTCCAGCACACGTTTCTCATCGATCTCTTCACCGTAAGCGACATTGGCCGCGATGGTATCGTTGAAGATGTAGATACGCTGTGTGACATAGGCTATTTTATGGTGCAGAGACTCCAGGGTAAAGAGAGTATGTTTCTCATCGTTTATCAGGATTTCCCCGCTCTCCGGATCATAAAAACGTACCAGAAGGTTGACAAAGGAGCTTTTCCCCGCTCCGCTGTCTCCCACGAGTGCAATAGATTCGCCTTTTTTTGCGGTGACAGTAATGTCCCTCAGTGCTTTATGGTGGTCATAGGAGAGGGATACCTGCCTGAAGCTGATTGTTTCGATAGGGTCGCAAAGCTGTTTGTCACCGGAGACGATACGGGGCTGCGCGGAAAGAAGCTCATGCATACGTGTGTTTGCCATGACGGCATCCTGTGCTTTGTTATAAAGTTTTGAGAGTTTCTTGATCGGGTCATACAGCATGAAAAGTGCGGTAGAAAAAGCAAAAAAGGCGCCCACGGTCATATGTCCGTCTATGACTTCCTTCCCGCCGATGTAGATGACGATACCTATGGCGATAGAGCCCAGGATCTCCATGATCGGGGATATCGCCGCATTCGTTTTCACCTGTTTCATGATAAATCTGAAAACATTCTGATTTTCCTCAGAAAACCGTTTGGATTCATAGGTTTGTGTTGAGTTGGATTTGATCACTTCAATATTGGATAGTGTTTCACCCAGTCTGGCCGTCATATCTGCGGTACTCTCCTGAGAAAGTTTGGAGTATTTTCGCATTCTTTTTGTCAGTTTTGTCAGGGGAAAGAGCGCCAGAGGCATGATAATAAGAAAATAGAATGCCAGCTTCGGACTTTCATAGATCACATACCCGGTAAGAGCGATGATGATCATTATATTCTGGATAAGTTCAGGTATGATATGCGAGACCACTGTCTGGATACGGACGATATCATTGGTCACCCTTGAAAGGATTTCTCCGCTGTGCATCTTTCTGAAAAAGTCTATGTCCAGATAGGTTAGATGCCCGACAAGATCATCTCTCAATCTGCGGATAACATCCTGTCCGATGTAGGATGTATAGTATGTCTGTATATATTTCCCGACACCCTTCAGGGTGAATACCGCAAAGAGAAGAAACGGCATCAGTGCCAGCATCTCTTTGTCTTTGTTGATAAAAACATCATCCAGGATCGGTTTTATGAGCTGGGCGGTTGCCGCTGTACCGATAGCGATAGAGATGATCCCCGCAATCGCTAAAAGAAATTGCTTTTTATACCCCAGCAGGTATGGCAGATATTGTTTAAACAGTTCTTTCATTTGGTACACCTTTGGGTGTGAGACGGCAGGTAGCAGGTAGCAGGTAGCAGGTAGCAGGCAGCAGTTCTGCATGCCTTGCTTTGATCGATCAGGCTTTTTCCCATACGGTTCCTTCTGCCGTGTCCATGATGGCGATACCCATAGCGGTTAGTTCATCCCGTATCGCATCGGAGCGTTCGAAGTTTTTGGTTTTTTTGGCTTCTGTTCGTTCGTCCAGGAGTCTCTTGATCTTCTCTTTGAGCGCTTCATCGATGCCGATCTGGAAGTAGGCATAGGGTTCTTTGCCCCCGAAACCAAGAAGCGTGTCGACAAATTCTATATTGGCGATCGTCTCTTTTTTTAGAGGCTTGTCCTTGGGGTTGCTGTCCAGTTTTTCATTGGCACCGGCCACCATCTCATCAACGATTGCCAATGCCCTGGAGATGTTGAGGTCATCACGCATCGCGTCAAGGAGCGCTTTTTTGAAATCCTTGTTCACGGCCGAACCTTTGCCCGGCACGATGCGCTTTTTCAGGCGGTAGAGTTTGTCCAGCCTCTTTTTCGCCGAGAGGAGGTCCTCTTCATTGAAGTTGAAGTCGTTGCGGTAGTGGACGGAGTTGAGGTAGTACCTGAGTATCTCCCCGGCATAGGCTTTCAGTGCGTCTTTGAGGAAGAAACTGTTGCCGAGGCTCTTGCTCATCTTCTCTCCGTCGATCTGTACAAAGCCGTTGTGCATCCAGTACTTTGCCAGCTCGTGCCCGGTCGCACAGCGGCTCTGTGCCGCTTCGTTCTCATGGTGGGGGAAGAGAAGGTCGGCGCCGCCGCCGTGGATATCGATCGCGTACTCATCCGTACCCTTGAAATGTTTTTCGATCATCGCCGAACACTCGATATGCCATCCCGGACGCCCTTTGGAGAAGGCGGTATCGAAGCAGATATCCTCATCTCCCTTGCATGCTTTCCAGAGGGCAAAGTCTTTGGGGTTTCTTTTCTCTTCGGTATGTTCGATGCGGCTCTGGTTCTCCTCGTCTTCCCCGACCCGGCGGGAGAGGGTACCGTAGCCGGTATCCTTGCTTGTATCAAAATAGACATCGCCGCTGCCGGCCACATAGGCGAAATCTTTGTCTATCAGTCTCTGTATCATCTGCTCTATGGCTTCCAGAGACTCCGTCGCTTTCGGTTCGATATCCGCACGGGCAACGCCGAGGGTGTCCATCTCTTCCAGGTAGCGGCCGATATAGTGTGCGGTGATCTCTTCGAGGCTTTTCCCTGTCTCTTCGACCTTTTTGATGATCTTGTCGTCGATATCGGTAAAGTTTTTGCCCATCGTGACTTTATATCCGAGGGCTTTCAGTGTACGGGACAGCAGGTCAAACGCCAGGGCGCTTCGTGCGTGTCCCAGGTGTGCATCATCGTACACCGTAGGGCCGCAGACATAGATGCTGGCTTCACCTTTTTTGATCGGCTCGAAAGGGACTTTGGTTTTCTTTACGCTGTCGAAAAGTTGCATGGATTGTGGTATACCTTCTGTCTTTTATTGACTGTGATTATATCCAATTTATCTGATGAGCCCGATAAACCAGGCATTGATGCCGAGAAGCAGCAGGGCAAAACCCCCTGAAGCTGCAAGGAGATAGAAGAGTTTTTTTGACTTCAGGATCATCAAAAATCTCTCGGTACCCACCTCTCTGACTGTCAGTATAAAGAGCACCCATCCCCCGATACTCCCCGCCAGTGCCAGCCCTGAAGCCCCCATCGGATGCATCAGTATCAGCGAACCGGTTATCGAGGTGATGAGGGAGTAGAGCGAGATTTTTGCGGCCTTGAGGTGCCTGTGGGTCGCGTATAGAAACATAGAGAAGAGTTTTGCCAGCCCGAACGGAAGCAGCCCGAGCATGTACATTTGAAGTACGCCGACGGTTTCCATCGTCTGGGTTTCGGCAAACTTTCCTCTCTCAAAGAGCAGCCAGACGACAGGTTCGGCAAGCAGGATGCCTCCCAGCATCGCGAAACTGAGCAGAAATGCCAGCAGCCAGAAAGCCTTGTCGAGGTTGGCATAGGCTTTGGCTTCCTGTCCGTTTTTGATCGCTTTGGAGACCGTAGGGAAGAGTGCGGTGGCGGTGGCGATGGCGATGACGGCAAGAGGCAGCTGAAAGACCCGGTTGGCATAGAAGAGGTAGGAGACGGACCCTGTCATCAGGAACGTAGCCAGTATCGTATCGACAAAGGCGGAGATCTGGGGCGTGGAGTTCCCCCAGATGGCCGGCAAAAAGAGTTTGGAGAAACGCTCCTTCTCTCCCTCCACATCTTTTTTGTTGCGATACTTCCATCCGCCCAGCAGGATGCGCTGGAGGTTGAACTGTCTGATCGCGATGAGGTGGACAGCGACCTGCAGCAGGCCGCCGACCACGACGGCAAAGCTCAGGGCATAGGCTACCGCTTTTGGCTCCTCTTTCATAAAGAGGTAGAGTGCGACGATCATCGAGATGTTGAGGAGGGCGGTGGACATCGCAGTGGTGGCAAAATGCTCTTTGTACTGCAGCAGCGTGGCAAGGAAGGTGACGATAAAGATCAGGTCAAGATACCAGAAGTTGATCGCGGTCAGCGGGGCGGTCAGTCCGATCTGTTCCCACTCCCAACCCCATGCTAGTGCTTTGGTGATCGGTTCGGGGAGGAGGGTGACCAGCAGGGAGAACGAGCCCAGAAAGAGGATAAATCGCAGGAAGATCGCCGTGGCAAAGACGCCCTTCTGCCTGCTTGCCACAAACGAGGGCATAAAGGCCTGCGTGAAGGCCCCCTCGGCAAAGATACGGCGAAAGAGGTTCGGCAGTTTGAATGCGACAAAGAACATATCGCTCCAGATCGAAGCTCCGAGCGCAGATGCCATCAGGACATCGCGTCCCAGTCCTGTCACACGGGAGAAGAGGATACCGAAGCTGTTGGTAAAGATGGATTTCAGGCGCATAAAGATTTATATCTCTTCTATCATTTGTTTAATAGTTTTTTGTAGTGGTTCTATCTCTTCTTGACAGGCGTGATAGATGGCTTCTGCATTGATGTCGAAATAGTGATGAGAGAGGATATCTCTCATTCCCTTGATAGCTTTCCAGTCGATATGTTCGTATCGTTGTAAAAGTGTTTTATCTGTGAGTTTATCTATATTTTTAAGACTCTCGCCAATAGCGACGAAAAGCATACATAGGCTGTCAAGTTTTTCTTGTCCTTCGGGTGTCTCTATCAAAAAGTCTATATTGGTAACAGGCTCAAATCGAAACTTGATCGTATCTAAAGCCTGATCGATTTGAAGAAGTATCTCTTTGACCAGTTTTTCGTTATGCACTGATCGCCTCTTGTTCGATATGCTTTTTGAGGTAGTTGTTCATTTTCTCCCGAAGCTGTACAAGATCGGTATGTTTTCCAAACATCTCTTCGAGTTCTATCCGTATTTTGGAAAGCAAAAAGAGGTTGGAGTGTTTGAGCTTGATAAAGACATCAATGTCGCTCTCTTCTTTTGCACTGCCTTTGGCATATGATCCAAAAAGTCCGATTTCTTCGATCCCATACTCGGTTTGATGTGTATCTTTGTAGGTTTTTAAAGAAGAGAGTATTTGATTTTTATTTAGCATTTATCCCTTCCTTTTTTTGCCCAATTATATCATAAACTCTCTGCTATAATGTGGTATGGCTTACAAAAAACAGAAAACCCCGACCCCGAGGATCCTTGATATCGTCAGGCGTCTTTATGCGGATGAGAGACTCAGTACCAGAACTGTATCGGAAGAATACGGCGTCTCCTCGCGTACCATTCACCGGGATATGCTCAAGATCACTGAGACTATTCCCCTTCAAAACAGTCAGGGTGTCTGGCATCTGGACAGATCCGTACTTTCAAAAGAAGCAGGTGATCTCAACCATATCCTGCTCTCTTCTTTTGCACGGAATCTGGAGATAGAGGTAGCGTGCCTGGAGCGTGCCAATCTCTCTTCGGAGAAGATCTCTTTTGCCATAGAGTATAAAAAACTTCCCAAGAGACTCGGGGAGGCTTTGGCGGCATCGATACTGAACGAAGAGCAGTGCAGCTTTGAATATGTGAAAGCAGAGGGGAGTTCAAAGAGGGTAGTGGACCCTATCAAGATCTATACCGAAAACGGCAGGTGGTACCTGATCGCCAGGGATTACAAAGATGACGGGATCAAATATTTCAACCTTGAGAAGATCAGAAGTTACAGAAGGTTGGATGAAAAACAGACACTCACTCCGGAGATGAGGGAAGAGGCGGACGGTATGAAGAGTATCTGGAGCTCTACAGGAAAGGAGAGTTTCCGCGTAGTGCTTTATGTCCGACCGGAGATCGCCGAGTATATCAAAGATATCAAACTGCACAAATCCCAGACCATCGAGGATGAACACTATGACGGAGGGCTGGAGGTTCACTGCAAGATCACCCACAAACTGGAGATACTCCCACAGATCAAGTACTGGCTGCCGAGAGTACATATCATCGAGCCGAAGTGGTTGCAGGATGATTTGATGAGGGATTTGGAGGTTTATCGGGATGAGGATGAGAAGATGTGGTATGAGTGACAAATGATTGTCAAAATGATTTTGCTATACTTATCTAAGTAAATTAATTATAAAAATGTAGTATACTTTTTTAAGTTCATTTCAAGGGAAGGAATGCTGATAATCAATGCCAAGATACCAACTGTCAATTTACCTGTAAAAAGGGTGTTGCCGAAGCTTTTTCAGTCTTTTGTCTATACGACGCTTGAAGATAAAGAGCATGAAGGGTACAAACACTCAAACGGCAAGGTTTTCAAGTCGATGAATTTCAGGATCGTCTATCGAGGGAATGACCTCTCTATTCGCTATACGGCGCTCAATAAAGCACACGAGAAGGCCATCGCCCAGAAGATACTCTTTGACGGGCTGAAACTGGGAGAGATACATATCGCTTCGACCGAAGTCTCTTTGCAGCATCGGCAAGCATTGGATAGTTCTATCAAAGTCGGTGGTTTTGTTGCAGCGGCGATCAAAGACGGCAACTCCTCCAAAAAAATCTATCTTGAACCCAAAACTCATAAATTCCAGGATATCATACGCAACCATACGCTTCAGAAATACGAAGCACTCTTCGGCAAACCCTATGAAGGTGAATTTGTGCTGGATACCGTAGGCCAAAAACCGAGAGAACGGATCTTTTCCTATGAGAAAGGAGCGATCAAATCATGGTACGGGGTATATGAAATCAAAGCAACTGAAGAGATGCTGGGGATGATACTTGACACGGGATTGGGAGCTCATGGGATGCAGGGGCTTGGGTTTGTGGAGGAGACAAAAAGTTCTCACAGAACAGATAGTCAAAAAGGAGGAGAATAGCTTGGGTGATATTATTACAACATTTTCCAAGATAGGTGACTTTTATCTTGAAGATGAGAAACGAGTTAAAAATAAAGCGTATGAGTATGAGATAATTAAAGTCTATCTTTTTGATATTGAGTCCAAAGCTATTGAACCAAGTTTGAATATTAGCAAAGAAGATTTAATTTATACAGATTATGGTAAAAGTCCGAGACAAGGTTTTCTTTTTCCTATTACTCATTTGGATACCAAAGATGTAGATAAGATGATTAGGGGCATTATTACGGCTAATAAAAATTTACTTTCCTATTTTTCTCAAAATGAAATTTTTACAAATTCAATATTAAAAATTCTGTATGGAATCAATGATATTTCATTTATGAAATTATTAAATTTAAAATTTACTCCCACAAGACAACAACTTTCTTTATCAGATTATAACTATCAATGGCAAGAATTTCAACAAGCACAAACTAATTTTTTTGAAAATTGTAAAAGTAAAA
>JBEWPY010000064.1:0-10425 GCA_047689495.1 Candidatus Sulfurovum profundilacunae
AAATGGGGGCCAGCTTAACACACTCTGTTTACAAAAAAAGGTATGATAGCTCTATAACGATACAGGAGTCTGTGATGCAGAAAATTCTCAAGATTATGCTATTCGCAATCGGGTTGTTTTTCCTGTCAGGATGTGCGACACATCAGAATTTTGTTCAAAAGAATGACCGCCGGGTAGGCAAAAACATCAATACGCTGATTACAGCAGCCGGGTATCCCGATACGATACTTTCATTACCTGACAAGCATAAAGTCTATGTCTATGAACGTTCCAGAGTATACAGCATACCGTCAGGACCCATCATGGGATATGGCGGATATTACGGATATGGGATATTCGGATATTCCCATGAGGTGATCAGTGAAACCTGCAAGGTTTTCTTTGAAACGGACAGAAAAGGCACGATCATCAAATGGAGAGCCCGCGGCAACCATTGTGTAAGCGACTAGAGCAGGGGTTTTTCACGCCTCTCCCCTGCCGGCCCCTATTCAGGTTTGAGTATCTCTTTCATGACTTCCAAAACGTCAGAGGGTGAAAATTTTAGCAGTTTCTCTCTGTAGAAAAAGTGGGGAATCCACTCCAGCAGTACATACAGCATAAAGATCATCGGGTAGAACACGGTATACTCCTGCCTGAATGTCTGATAAGTATATCTTGTTTCGAACCATTTTCGGGCACTGGCTACGCCATGGTAGAAAAGCAGTACTTCCATTGCAAAGATAGATCCCCAAAAGAAGTAGGTCATTCCTGCGATAAGCAGTGCCCCTTCTATCCCAAATATGACGAGAACTATAGAGGTAAAAAGAGCTAAAAAAAGCGCAAACGAGTGAAAGCCGATGACGGCAAAGAGAATCAAAACAGAGAAAATAAAAAGCAGGGAGCCCAAAATAAAGAAGAGTTGCAGAAAGGTATGCTGTTCTTCAAAGGTTGGGCTGAAATAGGCCCCCGCCAAAATCATGACAAAGATAGCGGTTATGGTGAGAAAAAGATAACCATAGACTTTCCGCTCACTCATTCATCCTCCTCAGCTTATCTCATACAGTCTGGTCAGACTCTTCACAGCAGGTTTGCGACCCAGCCACTCCCGGTAGAGCTCGCTCATCTCTCTGGTCCCGCCGTTTGCAAGGATATACTCTTTATACCCTTTTGCTTTCTCTTTGTCAAATCCCTCTTTCTCATCGATACACGCAAAGAAAGCATCAGCACTCAGTACTTCGGCCCACTTATAACTGTAATAGCCCGCTGCATAGCCGCCGGCAAAGATATGTGCAAAGCCGTGCTGGAATTTGTTGTAGCTCGGAGGCGTGAGCAGGGCAGTTTTTTCTCTGATACTGTCCAGCAATGCCTGCACCTCTTCCCCCTGATAAAGTTTTTGGTGCAGTTTAAAATCAAATAGCGAAAATTCGACCTGACGCAGAATGCCAAGGGCTGCCTGGAAGTTTTTGCTCTCTTTGATCTTTTCCATTAATGTTTCGCTGATCGGTTCGCCCGTTTCGTAGTGAAATCCGAAACGCTTAAGGATCGCTGCCTCATAGGCAAAATTTTCAAGAAACTGTGAAGGGAACTCTACCACATCCCAGGCTACACCGTTGATGCCTGATACGGAACGCTCTTTGCCCTTGCTGAAAAGATGATGGATCGCATGTCCCATCTCATGAAAGAGAGTCACCACATCATCATGACGAAGCAGTGAAGGGGTTTTTTCAGTTGCCGGTGAAAAGTTGCAGACGACAAAAGCTGACGGCAGATGTTCTTTGCCTTCACTGTCCGTGTAGTGTGTTTCCCAATCCTGCATCCAGGCTCCGCCGCGTTTCTCTTTGCGTGCTTCCAGGTCAAAGTAGATACGCCCTGAAAGCCTGTCTTTTTCAAAGATGTCGTAGGGTTTGACACAGGCATGCCAGGTGGGTACATCGGCAGGTTTGAAGCGTACACCGAAGAGTTCCGAGACGATATCAAGCATCCCTTCCAATACTTTATCTTGTACAAAGTAGGGTTTGGTCATCGTGTCATCATAGTCAAACTTCTCTTTTTTGAGTTTTTCGGCATAATAGGCGACATCATGGCTTTCTAGATCATCGATACTCTCTGTTCTTTTGGCATACTCTTTCAGTGCTTCAAGCTCTTTTTCTGCCTGTGGAAGCGCTGCATCGGCGAGATCATTCAAAAATGCTGTCACCTCCTCCTGTTTGGCCGCATCTCTTCTTTCGAGCGCGTAGTGCGCATAGTTATCAAATCCTAACAGCCCCGCTTTTTCCTGTTTGAGTGCCAGGATCCGGTCAATCACTTCTGCATTTTCAGGTGCACGGGTACTGTAAGCTTTGGAGAGCATTTTCCGGTACTCCCTGTTCGGGCCGTACGTCATATAGGCAAGGTAACTCGGGATCTGAAGCGTGAACCGGTAAACCGTTTTGCCCTTTTTCTCTTCTTTGGCAGCATCAATATCCGTTTGCGGCATCCCCTCGACATCTTTTTCATCTTCGATAATGAGTTCATAGGCATTGGTCGCATCAAGGAGGTTTTGAGAGAACTGGTTGCTCAGTTCGCTGAGTTTAAGAGAGATCTCTTCTATACGCTTTTTTTTATTTTCTGGAAGTTTTACTCCCGAAAGTATAAAATCTCTGATGTCATTTTCTACTACTTTTTTAGCCTCTTCAGTCTCCGCTTTGACCTCTTCTATCTTCTTGAAAAGGGCACTGTTCTGTGCCATCTCGGAAGAGAATTTTGAAAGCAGCGGCAGGGAAGCTTCATATGCTTTTTGCGTCTCTTCGGAATTCATTACATTGTTGAGGTGCGAAAGCGGCGCAAAGAAAAGCTCCAACTCTTCATCGAGATCCTGCAGGGGTTTGAGTATTTGACCGTACTTTTTTTCCTCTGATCGGGTGATTGCATTTATTTTTTTGCGTTGTCGGTTTAAAAGCGCTTCCAGTTCTTTTGGAAATTGCTCTAAATTATCTAATTGTAACTCTTGAAACATGATCAATATACCTACTCTTCAATTTTTGGAGATTGTATCATATTTTGACAAATAGTGATTTGTAAATAACCGTAGAAAAACAAAAGAAGTTTATTTTTTCCCAAAAGGCCTTAAAACCAGTAATAATTTTGGTAATACTATAAGATCTGCCATCAAGGCAACAAACATGGTGAGTATGGTCAACAGCCCAAAATATATCGTGGGGATAAGGTTTGAAAGGACCAATATAGAAAAACCGACGATAACACTTACTGTCGTGTAATACATCGCATAACCCGTATTGGTATTGGTAAGATGGATGATTTTCGGATAGTCAGGTTCTTTTTTGAACTCTTTTTTGAACCGTTCCAGATAGTGAACTGTATCATCTACCCCGATACCGATGGCAATCGCAGCGATGGTGATAGTCATGATATTCAGAGGGATATTGAACCATCCCATAAAACCGAAGATAAACCCTATCGGGATAATGTTGACAATCAGGGCAATCAGTGTCAGAATCAATGACCTGTAGAGTATGACAAACATCACAGAAAGGATGAGCAGGACTACGCCCAATGTGGCAATCTGGGAATTAAAAAGAGATTGCAGCATATTGTTGTAGAGGACCATAAGATTGGTGAGCCTGAAGCTTGCGACTTTTGGATCTATGATTTGATTCAACTCTTTTTTGATCTTTTCGAGCAGTTCGTTTCGCCTTAAATCCTCATTGGAATCGATAATACGCATCGTAAATCTGGCTTGGTTATGTTCGATATTGACATAGGGAGCAAGAACGACATCTTTGTACTCTTCCGGAATCTCCTTATACAACAGCCCCAGTTTGATGCTGTCGAGGTCTTCGTTTTTATTGAGTCTTTTCCCGGTTTCAAGCAGGGTGGCAAACGATTTGATATCACCGATTTCAGGGATTGTCTCCAGGTAAGCATGTATCCTCTTGATAAGTGTCATCTTTTCGTTTGTAAACCAGTACTGTTCGGTACTCTCTTCTGCTTCAAACTCGGCTTCAAAACTCTCCTCTATACTATTTTCTGGGCTCTCCTCTTTTGTGACAGGCGCTTGATCCAATGTTTTAAATGTGATAATGATATCAAGAGGCGTCGTACCTCCCAGTTCTTCATCTATGACTTTCATACCCTGATAGATGGCAGTATCTTTTTTGAAGTAACTTATAAAGCTGTTTTCAACGATCAGCCTGCTGCTTCCGGTTGCACTGAAAAGAAGGAGCATAAAAATCGTCAGGTAGATACCTTTTTTATCATGGAGGACGATATGGCTGCTTGCTTTTGGCAGGGAAAGGTTTATGTGCTGTTTTCTTCGGGGAGGATTTTTCTTTAAAAGTAAAAGCAGAGTGGGGAAAACAATAAAGGATATCACTAAAGAGAAAGCAATTCCCGCACTCATCATCCATCCCAAATTGATTACAGGGTTGATATGCGAGAATATCAGGGAAGAGAAACCGGCGATGGTCGTAAATATGGCAAAAGCAGTCGCTTTGCTTTTTGAGAGCATCGTAACCAGAATCATACGTTTATATGAGGCATGAGGGTATTTTTCGAGCAGCTCCTCATATCTTACAATGAGGTGCAATACGATTGATATCGTGATGATAAGCTGCAAAGCGATAAAGTTCGAAGAGATCACCGTGATCTCCCAGCCAAAGAAGCCCAGGATACTTGTAATGGCCAACACAGACAAGATGCAGATCATAATCGGAAGGATGATCCACCTGACCTGCCTGAAGATAAGGCCCAGGATGATAATAAGCAGTAAAATCAGGGTACTTCCGTAAATGACAAGATCACTTTTTACAAAGGAAACAATATCATTGGCTATCATCTGTATCCCGCCGAGGAAGAGGCTTGCCTCCTGTTGATATTTTCCCATAATCTCTCTGATATGCTGTATGTTTTCTTCTTCTATAATCCTTTGTCTGTCCCGGTGCTCCTTAAAAGATTTTTCCACCTCTTTGAGTTGCGCTTTTTCTTCAGAGCTTAAAGCACTTTTGTTCTGCAGCGCATTTCTCTGCTCTAACAAGCGCGTATGTTTTGTATCCGGATGCAAAGTAATGATGAGGGCCGAAGTTTTAAAGTCTTCACTGACCAGTGAATTTTTATAAAGGGGACTGGTTAAAAACTCTTGTTTGACCAATGATTTATCCGGAGAAGAGTTACTCAGCGTATAGATATCATCGGCCAGAGATGTCAGTGTTTGTGTCGGTGAGAAAAAGAGCGGTACGTTGAGTATGGAGGTGACGGATTTTACCTGAGGCAGTGCCTCCAGTTCGCCTGTAAGCTGTTTCAGTGTGTTTAAACTCTTTTTGGAAAGCAGCTCGCAGTTTGGTGAATAAGTCAAGACCAGCGTACCCTCATCCAGAAAGCGTTTTTCAATGATGCGGGCATATGCTAAATCTTTATCATCATCAAGCATTAATGTTTCTGCCGATGCATCTATCTCAAGCTTTGTTGCATAATAGGAGAAGGAAAGGATGCCTATAAGAAGCATCAGGAGAATGGTTTTAGGGTATTTGAGTAAATAATCCTGATATAGTTTATAGGTCATGACAGTATTAGAGAGATCGTATCAGTTGATCAAAGGATTTTGTTTTCAGAAATTCACTGAACTGTTTTCTATAGGATTGGATCATGCTGACTCCGGAAATATTGATATCATAGATCAACCAATTATTTTTTCCTCTCTCCTTATAGAACTTGTAAATGATTTCGTACGTTTTGTCTTTGCCTTTGACGTCACTTTTGACTACGATTCGGTTTGACTTGATTTTTTGGGGGGGATTATTGGTGATTTGTTCATCGGTATAGAGTTCAAGTTTGTCATAATAGGAGTGCTGCAGTTTCTTTGTAAAGGCTTTGGTAAATGTATTTTTTTCACTGTTGTTTAAATGTTTCCATCTTTTTCCCAAACTGATTTTTGCCATCGTGTCATAATCAAATACATTTTTTACAGAATCTACAATTTTTTCTCTTTTTTGCTGTGATGAAAGGGATGTTTTCAGGATAGAGGTAATGGAATCGGTTTTGCTTTCCATTGTGAGTTCAATATTCGCCTCTTCTATCCCCATTGACAGTGTCAGACATAAGGGAAAAATCAATAATAGCTTTTTAATCATCTGCTTTCCTCTTTGAAAATTTTATTGTGATATGCTGTGACTGCGTTCTTTTTCATAGGCATTACGCAAGAAAATATACCAGTCAACCGCATCTTTTTTTGCACTTTCATACTCACCCAGGTGCAGAGAGTTATAGTTGATCTTGTCCACGGCCCAGATCATCGCAGATTCCGGATAATTATCCGGGATTTTATATCTGTCCATATTTTTTGTATAGATCAACGGAGAGACAAGACTGTCGGCGCCAAGCCCGATCGTATCTCTGATGTTGGAGGGCCCTATGAGGGGAAGTACAAGGTGGAATCCCGGGCCCACACCGTAAACTCCCAGTGTCTGGCCAAAATCTTCCTCCTGCGGTTCAAGGCCCATGTGTTCTTCGGCCGGATCCATCAATCCCGCCAACCCTATCGTAGAGTTGACAATAAACCTCTCCAGCTCAATCATGGACCCCTGAAGTTTTAACTGCAGCAGGGTATTGGTAAAGCGGACAGGAAACTTGATGTTGTGATAAGCATTTGAGATACCCAGACGCAAGAATTCCGGCATTATCGCAGCATATAGCTGCGATACAGGTTTTATTATGTATAAGTAGGCTTTATCATTAAAGGTTGTCATTGACCGGTTGTAAACGATAAGGGGGTCAGAAACCTTCTCCTTCTCTGTGAATTCATCATCGAACTCATCCATGAATCCGTCATTGCCGTTTTGCTCGGATTCTGTATAAGCAGACGGTGTTTTTACCTCCGGTTCCGGAGAAGTATGGTTTGCACAGCCGTTCACAAGAAATAAAAATAGACTTACGACGATAAAATTTTTCATTTGGTTTCCATTTTCCCTTTTATTCTTTTAAATTATACAAAAAAATTTATAATTTTCGATTATCGAAGCAGTGCTTATGATAGTTTTGTAAAATTTTGATAAAATATAGTGACTATAACATGAAGGACTTAAATTAATGAAAGTTTTATTGATAAAAGAGGTTAAAACGCTTGGAAAAGCAGGCGAGATCAAAGAAGTAAAAGACGGATACGGCCAAAACTTTCTTATCGGAAAAGGTTTGGCAAAGCTTGCAACCCCTGAAGTCGTGAAGAGTTGGAGGGAAGAGCAGGAGAGAAAGGCACAGGAGCTTGCAGATGAGCTGGCACGCCTGGAAGCAGAGAAGATCACGCTGGAAGCCGCCAACATCAGGATCGAAAAAGAGTCTGCGCCTGTAGGGATCAAGGGGTCAGTAGGCAATGCGGATATTTCAAAAGCAGTTTTGGATCAGCTGAATATCGAGCTGGACAAGAAACAGATCAATCTCAAAAAAGCGATCAAGACAGCAGGGATTCACGAGGTGGATGCCAAACTGGGACAGGGGATCCATGCGGCACTCAAAGTAGAGATCATAGGGGTATAGATGTTTGAAGCAACAACGATACTCGGCTATAAAGGAGAGGACAAGGCGGTCATCGGCGGCGACGGACAGGTGACATTCGGCGATACGGTTCTCAAAGGGAATGCGACCAAGATCCGTACGCTGCACAATGGCAGTGTACTGGCAGGGTTTGCAGGAAGTACGGCAGATGCGTTCAACCTGTTTGATATGTTTGAAGGAAAACTGGCAGAGTACAAAGGTGACCTGTTTAAATCTGTGATCGGTTTTTCAAAAATGTGGCGCAAAGACAAGCATCTGCGTCAGCTTGAGGCGATGATGATCGTACTGAATAAAGAGCATATTTTTATTCTCTCGGGAAACGGAGATGTGGTAGAACCCCAGGATGGTAAGATCGCAGCGATCGGATCAGGAGGGAATTATGCTATTTCGGCAGCAAGGGCCCTGAACAAACACAGTGATATTGATTCAAGAGGACTGGTAGAAGAGTCACTGCAGATTGCAGGCGAACTCTGCATCTATACGAATACCAATATTAAAATACTAGAATTGTGAGGAATAGAATACGTGGATAATTTGACACCTAAAGAGACTGTTGCATACCTTGATAAATATGTGATTGGCCAAAAAGATGCCAAAAAGACGATCGCTGTAGCACTCAGAAACCGTTACAGACGTATGCAGCTCGATGAAGAGTTGCGGCATGATGTGGTACCGAAAAACATTTTGATGATCGGAAGTACCGGAGTAGGTAAAACCGAGATCGCCAGACGTATGGCAAAGATGCTGAATCTGCCTTTTATCAAAGTAGAGGCAAGCAAATATACCGAAGTCGGTTTTGTAGGGCGTGATGTCGAGTCGATGGTACGTGACCTGGCTACGACTTCACTCTCTCTGGTGAGAGAAGAGGAGAATGAAAAGAATAGAGAGAAGATCGCCAACTACGTAGAAAATAAGATCATCGAAAAGCTGCTTCCGCCGCTTCCTGCAGGGGCGAGTGAAGAGAAAAAAGCTGATTATGAAGCCTCTTTCGCGAAAATGCAGGTAAAGTTTGAAAAGGGAGAATTGGATCACCTGATGGTGAAAGTAGAAGTACCGGAACATCCTGCCATTTCAGAAGACGGGCTTCCTCCCCAGATGATCCAGGTACAGGAGTCTATCGTAAAAGTTTTGGGGGCTTACGGCAAAAAGGGCGCAGAGAAAGAGGTCTCTGTCAAAGATGCGAAGAAGATACTTGAAACTGAGGCAAGCCAGGAGCTTCTGGATGAAGAACAGTTGAAACTGCTTGCACTGGAAAAAGTGGAGAAGGGCGGGATCATCTTCCTGGATGAGATAGACAAGATCGCTGTTTCTTCTTCTTCCCAAAGCAGACAGGACCCAAGCAAAGAAGGGGTGCAGAGAGACCTGCTTCCTATCGTAGAGGGGTCTACGGTACAGACAAAGCTGGGAATGGTAAAAACCGACCATATTCTTTTTATTGCTGCGGGGGCATTCCATCTGAGCAAGCCGAGTGACCTTATTCCCGAGCTGCAAGGGCGTTTTCCGCTCAGAGTAGAGTTGAGCAGTCTGGATGAAGAGACACTGTATCGTATTCTTACCGAGCCTGAGCATTCACTGATCAGGCAGTATCAGGCGTTGATGGAAGTTGAAGGGTTGATCCTGAAGTTTGAAGAGGAAGCACTGGGAACGATCGCACACTATTCATTGAGCGCGAACGAGAAGACAGAAGACATCGGAGCGAGACGCCTGCATACGATACTTGAAAAGGTGCTTGAAGATATCAGCTTTGAAGCAGATGAATATGCAGGGAAAGAAGTGATCGTCGACAAAGCATTGATCGAAGAGAAGGTCGGCAGTATCGTAGAAGATGAAGACGCGACGCGCTACATCCTGTAGTACGTGAATAGTAAGGAGCGAAGAATGAAGAATGGTTGTATGGCGTGTGAAGCAAGACTTCCGGCGATAGGGGATGTTCAGCATGGAAAATAGTACCAAATCAGGGTTTGTAGCCGTAGTCGGACGTCCGAATGCAGGAAAGAGTACATTGTTGAACCATATTGTCGGGGAGAAGCTTGCGATGGTTTCCAGAAAGGCTCAGGCGACACGGAAGCGCATGAATATCATAGAGATGCACAAGGGTGCACAGATCATCTTTGTCGATACACCGGGCATCCACAAGAAAGAGAAACTGCTCAACGAGTTTATGCTCGATGAAGCACTTAAAGCGATGGGGGATGCAGACCTGATCCTGTTTCTGGCTCCTGTTACCGATCAATTGACAGTGTATGAAAAGTTCCTGAAGATGAGCGAAGCCAAAGGGGCAAGACATATTGTGGTTCTCACCAAAATGGATCATGTGAAGCAGGGGGATATCCTGAAAAAACTGGGAGAGTATCAAAAATATCAGGATAGGTTTGAAGCAATCATCCCCTTTTCTGTCAATAAAAAAGTAGGCAAAGAACAACTGCTCGATGAGATCATAAAATACCTGCCTGAGTCTCCCTACCTTTATGATCCTGAACTTTTGACGACAGAGAATATTCGTGATATCTATAAAGAGCTTATCCGTGAATCGATCTTCGAAAATCTCAGTGATGAGATCCCGTATGAGAGTGATGTAGTGATAGATAAGATCGATGAGAGTGACAATATGGACAAGGTTTATGCCACGATCATCGTAGAGAAAGAGACCCAAAAAGGTATGATCGTGGGTAAAAGAGGAGAAGGAATCAAACGTGTCGGCAAACTTGCAAGAGAGCAGTTGGAAGCCTTTGTGCGAAAGAAAATCTACCTTGATTTACATGTATCCGTTAAAAAAGGATGGAGTAAAAACAAGAGTGATTTAGAGACATTCGGGTATGTTTTTTAAATGATTTATTAAAAAAATTCATAATATGGTCGGTAAACCCACATGGTAACCACCCCTAATAAAAGTATCAAATTTTT
>JBEWPY010000003.1:0-22848 GCA_047689495.1 Candidatus Sulfurovum profundilacunae
TTTGCAAGAGAGCCGGTACTTATTTTGGCTTGCAAGAAGGGGTTTTTAGATACAATCATCTTCAAAAACAACGAAACAGGATAACAATGATGGATAAAGTACTTCAAATGCTCAAGCTGCAACAACAGCTCAATGACGCTACTAACGGTGAGGGATGGGAAAAAAGGATCACCAAAAACGGTAAGTTGATCGACTGGAAGCGCTGTACCTATCTGGAGTGCGCAGAACTGATCGAATCCTACCCGTGGAAACACTGGAAAAACATTAACGCAGATCCTGACTATGCCAATATCAGGATCGAAACCGTAGATATCTGGCACTTTATTATGTCACAGGGTCTGGAAGATTATAAGATCAAAAGGCTTGGAACCATGGAAACCCTTTCTGATGACATCAATGCGCTCTCAAATTTTTCAGCATTTGACAGTGAGATCACTCCCACTGCAAAAAACTATTATGAACAGATAGAAACCGTTGAAGGGTTAATGCGGGTGATCTTCTGCGGTGAAAGCACGCAGAAGATGATGGAGTCGTTCATCGATGTCGCCATACAGACCGGGCTCAATCTCGATTCGCTCTATAACCTCTATGTCGGGAAAAATATCCTTAACCAATTCAGGCAGGATCACGGCTATAAAGAGGGTACGTACATCAAAGTATGGAAGGGGAAAGAGGATAATGTGATCATGCAGCGTATTTTGGATGAAAATGACGAGATCAGCCCTGATGAACTCTATAGAGCGCTTGAGGAAGCTTACCCGGAAGAGTAAGCTTCTCCTAATAATTCTCCAGCGTTCTTGTCAAATCTTTTTGTTTCACCTGGTTACCGTAAACCTCTACTTTTGTGGCCAGACGAATACTTTTTGGCGCCGCATATCCGCACTCCTGACCGCACTTTACTGTTCCTATAAGGAAATATCTGCCGGACGGTACGCCGTAGAAGGAGAAGCTTCCGTCACTGTTTGCGGCAGTAAACCTCAGATAGTTAAAGAGCCGGGAGTCGGCTTTTTGCATTTTCCTGCCGCCGATATAGCTCTCATAGTACCATTGGTTTGAATAAGAGGTCATCGGGTTGAGATAAAGTCTTGTCCCTCCACCCAGTTTTACCGTATCGCCATAATTGTTCTTAAGATATATCTTTCCTTTGATCGTTCCTTTTCCCGTACGTTTCAATCCTGCATACTCTTCAAGGGGAAACGCTATACGGGATACTCTTTCATCCGGCATATTTTCAGTGATCAGCATCTCTGTTTCGGTCAAATTCTCATCGATATCCGACATATCTATATTATTCGGGTCATATTTGCCCCAATCGCTATCCCAGAAACCTGCTTGATAATTCGGCTTTCTGACGTCCGTTTGTACACAGCCTGTAACAAAGGCCGATAGAGTGACAAGTGTCATTATTAATGAAATTTTATGTCTCATAAATCATACCCTTTTCGATAATATATTGTGTGATTATACTCTACTAACTTTAGGAGAGCCAAAAACCCTTTGAAACCGCATCATTTTAACAAGTCTTTGTGGAGAAATCGCATACGTGCTCCCGTACAGTATCCTGTATCAAAGAGTCTGATGGTTTCTGCATAGAGCTTTTCTATAAGGATAAATTTATTTCCCCAAACAGAATTCGCCGAACATTTTGTCAAGTACCTCTTCGCTGTCAAAGGGCTTTGAAATCGATGAGATCTCCTTGACTGCATCCTGAAGATGATAGGAAAAAAACTCCAGTTCACCGGAAAGAAGAGGTATCTTTGCCTTTTCAAGCGCATCTCTTGCGTTTTCCACTGCTTCGATCTGCCTGGAAGAAACGAGCATCAACTCTTCCCCCTCGCCGATACTGTCCAAAAGGGTTTCAATCTTTTTCGTCAAATGCGTGAACCCTTTCTTCGCACTCACTGCTACAGGGTCGCACTTCTCCAGTACAGAAGGATCAAACTGCAATGCCAGATCTGACTTGTTCATTGCCACGATAAGATATTTATCTTCTAACTTCTCTAACATAGAAACGATCTTCTCATCTTCGTTATCATAGGCTCTTGAACGGTCAAAGAGCGCAATGATCACATCCGCATCCTCAACCGAACTGATCGATCGCTCAATACCTATCTTCTCTATCGTATCTTCTGATTCCCGTATCCCTGCCGTATCCACCAAACGAATGATATGCGAACCTATCCTGACCTGTTCTTCAATGGTATCTCTTGTCGTTCCGGCAATATCGCTTACGATCGCACGCTCATAGGCGAGCAGAGCATTAAGCAGTGAACTTTTGCCGACATTCGGTTTGCCTATAATCGCTACCTTGAACCCTTCTATCAAACCTCTCCGGCGATGACTGGCATCAACAATATCATTCATCTGGCCGGTAAGAGTGTCGAGTTGATTCGTGATAGTTTCCAGGATGTCCTCAGGGATGTCCTCTTCGGCATAATCGATCATTACTTCAGAGTATGCCAGGGATTGCAGAAGGGCATCCCTGCTCTCTTCTACAAAAATTCTCAACTCGCCCTTCATCTGTCTGGCAAGAATCTTTGCCGCATCAACACTCTTCGCTTCAATCAGCTTCGAGATTGCTTCCGCTTCACTCATATCTATCTTACCGTTCAGAAATGCACGCTTGGAGAACTCACCCGGTTCAGCCAGTCTTGCCCCATAGGACAAGACCGTAGAGAGTACCTCTTCTGCTACAATCATTCCGCCGTGGCACTGGAATTCTACGATATCTTCCCCCGTAAAACTCCTGGGGGCAGAAAAGTAAATCATGATCGCCTGATCGATCAACGTCTTTTCGGCAGTATAAAGCGGCGTCAGATGAGCGTATCTTGGCGTAAGACTCTCCTGCATGGAGACTTTTTGAGCGATTCTCAGTGCTTCCTCTCCGCTCACACGGATAATGGAGATTGAAGAGACGCCGTGGGCTGTGGCAATCGCAGTAATAGTCTCGTTCATTGCACACTATTTTCTGTGAAACGCATTGATCACCACAAACTTTTTGCCGTTACGGCTCATTTTGACAGCCACATACTTATCCGGAAAAGCTTCGCGCAGCTGTTCCAGGGCAATCTGCACCAAAATCCCATCAAGATAACGTGTTCTGCCTTTGCCGTGTTTCTCTACTTTTTCAATGACAGGCCCAATATAGTTACGTATCATCTCCTGCTGTTTTGTTAAAAATTCAGCGATCTCAAGTTTAATAAAGAGTTCATACTTGGTATGCAGCCAGTTAAAAAGCATATAAGCAAGTGCATTATATCGATACCCCTCTTTTCCTATCAGCAGTGCAGCATCCTCTCCGTCAATAAATATCAATGCCGTATTGTCACGCACATCAACTTCTACAACATCGATATCGAAACAGGAAAGCCCCATCAACTCTTTGAGTTGTTTTTCGATAAGTCTGGCAAGTTCATCATAAACAACCACTTCACTTTCAACTTCTTCCTCTTTTTGATCAATCTGAAAGAAAGTATCTACAACCTGATCCTCTTTCAATAACGTTTCAGTCTGGCTGCTGCTATCTTCTTGAAGTACTGTAGCTTCTTCGATAACGGGAAACGTCTCCTCTGCAATAGCGGTTTTCTCTGTTTTTTCCGGTTTGTCGCCGGCCTTTTTACAGGAGGCAACAATGATCGCTTCTTTTTTAAAGAGTCCCAAAATACCGCGTGAGGGATGCTGTATCACCTCATACTGCAGATCCGTTATCGAACAACTAAGCTCTGCTGCTGCTTTTTGATACGCTTCTTCAAGTGTAGGTGCCTGGACTTTTTTCATAAACAATCCTGTTTACTTACTTCTTGTGTGCCGCAATCGCAGCTTCTTTCTGCTTCTGATAGGCATTATTGATATAGTACTGCTGACCGATCGTAAAGATATTGTTCACCAGCCAGTAAAGAACCAACCCGGAAGGGAAATAGACAAAGAACAGCGTCATGATGATCGGAAACCATTTAAAGATTTTTTCCTGCATCGGATCTGTAAAGTTTGACGGCGTGATCCGCTGTTGATACCACATGGATGCACCCATCAAAACAGGAAGTACAAAATAGGGGTCCATCACTGCCAGGTTGTCGATCCACAATATCCACTCAGCGCCTTGAAGTTCATCCGCATTAAGCAATACACGGTAAAGCGCGAAGAAGACCGGTATCTGAAGCAGCAGCGGCAGGCAACCGCCCATTGGATTGGCACCATTCTTTTTATAGAGCTCCATCATCTGTGCATTCATCTTTGCAGGATCTTTTCCATGCTTCTCTTTCAGCTCTTTCATCTTCGGTGCAAGGTCTTTCAGCTTCTGCATGGACATCATCCCTTTGTATGAAAGAGGGAAAAGAATCAACTTGATCAGAAGCGTAAAGAGAATGATCGCCCATCCCCAGTTGCCTACATAATCATTGATCCAGAGCAGTACTTTGAAAAACGGGGTCGACAGGAAAGAAAACCAGCCAAATTCAATGGCATCGGTAAGTTCAGGATTGATCGATTGCAGTACTTTGTACTCCTTTGCCCCGATATAGCCTTTGAATGTGATATCTTCGTCTGCATGGGCAAAAATCAACGGATCACCCTCTCCGACCTTAAGCACCGATACATTCAGCCCTTTTTCAAAGTTATAAAAGAGTGATGCATAATATCTGTCAAAGGCAGAAGCGATCTTTGCATTTTTAAATGTCTCATCTCCCTGAGCATCGCCGTCTTCTATAGAAGTGATGATATCATCTGCACCTTTGATAAGCGCCCCTCTCACCAACATATACATAGATTGGTCAGCCACAGGCCTATATCCCGGGGTGATGAAGTAAGGCGTCGGTACGGAAGTCTCCACCGTTACCCTATACTCACCACTCGGTTTGAATGCAATCTTCTTTGTGATGGTTAAGGTAGAGAGCTTTTGTGTCAAAAGGAGCGTCTGCTCTCCTTTTGAAAGGTCAACGACAGATGCCCCGTCATTGGTATAAGGTGTAGCAAAAGCCTCTTCATTGATCTTTGTATCAGAAAACCTCAGCTCCAGAGGCTTTACTTTATCGTTTGCGATAATCTTCAGATTCTCGCCGTCTTCAGTTTGATACTTCTTTTTAAGCATTTCCATCTGTGAAAGACGTCCATACTCATCAACCGTGATGATAAAATCGTCAGACTTGATCGTCGCCAGGATTTTTGAAGTACTCCGGGGTGCTGCAGATGCTGCCCGGTTTGTCTGGACAGCAGGGGATTGTGCCTCCTCCTGCAATGCCGGAGTCTGCGGTGAATGTTTTGATACTTTATCTGTTTGCGTATTTTCTGCAGGCTGTGAAGGAAAAAAATAGCTATATCCGATAAATACGATAAATGATAATACCAAAGCGAGTAGAAGTCGTTTTTGAAGATCTGGTTGTTCCAAGATGATACCCTTATTTATAAAAATATTGAACGGTTATTATAGTGTATTTAAGGCAGAACACTTCTTAAGTGCATGAAGATATGTTTTACTGGTCTTTTTAAAGTCTGTCTCAAGAAGAGCCGGTTTCGCTACAAATACATAACTTCCGTTTTTCAGGAGATCGATGTTCTCTATGAAGTGTGCCCTGAGCAGACGTTTGGCTCTGTTCCTCTGAACTGCATTGCCTATCTTTTTGCTTGCGACAAATCCAGCCTTGTACCCTTCTTTTTTTTTATAAAAGAGTACAAAACAGGGAGTGTGCCAGGTACATGTAGCACGATGGTATACTTCTGAAAACTCTTCACTAGTTTTAATCCTAGTAAAATGTTTGATCATGCCGATGTGAGCATCCTTATCGATATAATAACTTATACAGCCAATCTCTTTCTGCCTTTAGCTCTTCTCGCATTGATCACTTTTCTACCGTTTTTCGTTTTCATTCTTGTTCTGAAACCGTGCGTTCTTTTTCTTGGTGTATTATGTGGCTGGTATGTTCTTTTCATTCCGATATCCTTAAGTAAATTTACCTTATCATGGTATTTAATGGACGCGATTCTACCTGAAACTCTCTTAAATGAGGCTAATATCCTTCTCTAAAGCATACTTAATTAATCGTTCTGAACACCACTTCCTTCTCTCTTTGCTCTTCCCGGGATTGACGATAGAGTTCATAAATTTTAAAGATAAGGTCTTTGATGTTATATCTGCTTGTCCGGACTTCAAGTTCCGCACAAAAAATGGACCTGCCGCCCTCTTGTTCCGCCATCTCGGTAATCCGCTCTCCAAACATATAGCCGCCGTCAATTCTTGTCTCCTGACAGAGTACTGCATGCAGCCCGCTGGCTTCATCAAGACAGTAAGCCAGGTCTGTCTCACGTTTATTCTCTCTGATCAGGCTATGAATATCTATATTTTCAGCAGACAGAAGGACAATCACAAAAGAGTCCAATTCATCATGTTCAAGCAGATAATAGATCACTTCAAATCCTACGTTCATCTCATCAATCATTTTGGAGATCAACTTGATCTCTTTTTCATTGACTCTTAATCTGTATCTTTTTGCCCTTTTTTCCTGCTGCTCCATGCTTTCCTCTCTCTTACATTTATTTTTACCTCCATTATATCAAATTTATAGGATATAATTTTGCATGAAAAAAACAGACTACCGTTCCCTACCCTCTCCCTGCTGGCTTCTGGATGAATCAAAACTGCGAAACAATCTGGAAACACTTAACTATCTCCAGGTACAAAGCGGTGCAAAAGTGCTGCTCGCACTTAAAGGATATGCTTTATGGAAAAGCTTTGACCTCATCAAATCCTACCTTCATGGATGTTGCGCATCAGGACTGCATGAAGCAAAGCTGGCGCATGAAGAGTTCGGAAAAGAAGTACATACCTACTCCCCCGCATTCAAAGAAGAAGAGATTGAAGAGGTCGCACGGATCTCTCATCATATGGTGTTTAACACTCCGGCCCAGTTCAAACATTTTGCCCCCAAAGCCAAAAAGGCAAATCCTGATATCTCTCTGGGACTGCGTGTGAACCCGGAATTCTCACAGGCACCCAAAGAGATATACAATCCGTGCGGGCTCTACTCCAGGCTGGGTACGACCATTGCAAACTTTGATGAGAGTATAGTGGAAGGGTGTGACGGATTGCACTTTCATGCTCTTTGTGAAGAGGACAGTGACGCGCTTGAAGGTGTACTCAAAACCTTTGAGGAGAAATTCGGTACCTATATCCCCGGGATGAAGTGGATCAATTTCGGCGGAGGGCATCATATCACGCGACAAGGGTATGACATTGAAAAACTGATCAGAATGATCAGGGCATTTAAAACCCGTTATCCCCATATTGAAATTTATCTGGAACCGGGGGAGGCAATAGGATGGCAAACCGGCCCATTGATGGCAACCGTACTGGATATCATGCATAACGGTATTGATATTGCGATACTCGACACCTCTGCCGAAGCACATATGCCCGACACCATTATCATGCCCTACCGTGCGGAGGTAAGAGGCGCGGGGGAAGCCGGCGAAAAAGAGTATACGTATCGGCTGGCAGGAAATACCTGTCTTGCCGGAGACATCATGGGAGATTACAGTTTTGATCAGCCTTTAAAGATCGGTGATACCATACGCTTTGAAGATCAGATGCATTATACGATGGTCAAAGCCACGACATTCAACGGTATCAAACTGCCTGCTATCGGCATTCAGAGAGAGAATGGTACTATTGATATCGTCCGTGAATTTGATTATGGAGAGTTTAAAAGAAGGCTTTCTTAGAACTGTTCTATCTCTCCGCCGACAGGTTTTTCTTTTCAACATTCGCACCTTTATCGATTTTACTAAGAATAGTCTTAAACCAATCATAACGCCTGACAGGCACTATTTAAAATCTTTCGTATAGATAATATCGTATGAACTGGACTCTTCGCTGGCTCCGATCACACTCTCCAGCTGATTGCTGTGCCTGTACTTCAGCTCAGCTTTGGGTTTCTCCTCAATGCTGTAGATAATCGTGATATCACGTGTGAGTTTTTTTCCCACCTCAATGCTGTTACCTTCTCCAAGAGCCAGATGATCGATCTTAATCCCTACATTTTTCAGGACGGACTGTGCTATTGCACCCCCCATCATCTTCATCATCTCTTCATCGCTGTAACTGTTGCCCCCTCCTTCAGAATCAAAAAGTATGACGGAAAGTATCTGCTCTTTTGTAAGGCTTGGATTTGATGAAAAGGTAATCGTCGGGGCATCCGGCGTACCCGTCACCGTAATGGTGATGAAGTATTTGAGCGACTGGTACCCGGCCTTGATCTCCAAAAGCGGTTTGTCGGAATCTCCCGTAAAATAGACAAAACTTTTTTTCAGAACAAACCTCTTGTCCTGAAAGAGATAGCTTCCTCCTTCCATCAGTTCGACCGATCCGAGCAGCAGCAACGGTTCTTTCACTGCTTTATAGACTGTCAGGTCCGCTTTTGCCTGAATATCGATCCCTGCCTGTTTGAAAAGAAGCGGTTTCCCGGTTTTGATATGGACTGCGCTGCTCAGGTGATCGGCAAAGGAACCAGACTCCTCTTTTTGTATCTCCTGTACGATGATGATATCACTGTCGGACGCAAAAGTCTTCTGGCTTACATCATAGAGTATACGTCCCCCCTGCAACACTATCTCTCCTTTGACATCCGTCCGGTTACCGTCAAAAACCGCAGCCATATCCACATCGCACAGGATATCGGCCCATGCATGTTTCAGGGGCATAAGGGTGGCATTGGCATCGATGTTTCCCTGTTTTGTTTTCAAAGCATATTTCCCTGTCAATGCCAGCCTGTCATTGATGAACAGGGGAGCGGCCTCCACTTCATCTCCGGCGAGGCGGATCAGGGACGGTTTGGTCGCATAGATCCTTTGCTTGTTATAGGTCACATCGTAGTGCCGGACGGTTAACTGTGTCTCTTCGAGGGCAAGAGCGATACTGACCCTATCAAAGATATGTTCAGCCGTTCTGCCCGCCCTGTAGATGATTGAAGGAGACTGAAGAGAGAGTTCTATCTTTTGCGCATCAGTCATGGATATCTTTGCTTCGGCACTTCCCTCAATTTCAGGAAGCGCACTGAATCGGTAGTAGGAGCTGATCGTCTCTCTGAGCGAAGCGAAAGAATCGATTGAGGCATCTATCCTGATAGTCTGCGGAAGCTCTCCCCTGATTTCAGCCTTCAAAGCGTTCATCTCCAGCCTCCCGGCCACTTTCCGGTCTGAAAGGCCATAGGCTGCCTGAAGCCTCAGTCCCCCCATCCCGAGTACTGCTTCAAGCGTCTCCCCTGCAAGCGTGATATTCATATCCAGCGGCACAAGGGCATCCCACCTGATATCCGGGTCAACTGACCGTATCAGGGATTCTTCAGGCAGATTTGCCTTCCCCAGGATACGGAGCGTTTTATCCATCATGATATCCGTATCAATCTCAAGAAGATTGGACAGCAGTCTGGGCTCTGCTTTCAGTGTCTGGTTTGCATCAATTTCAAACGGAACATCAAGCTGCATTCTCAGCTCCTCGTCTTTGAGCATTTCCGGAAGATCGTGCAAGGCTTGCCTGAAACTCTCTTTTGTCTCCAGTTTTATCCTTCCTTTCCGGTACCCCTGCATCGCAAAGCTCCCTTTCAGGTGCTCAGAGAGTATCCGGGCATTGATGTTTTTCTCATCCCCGTCATACTCCGCCCGGATATTTTTCAGCAGCTCCGAGAGATTGGCATCCAGGCCGGTCAGCTCTTTTATTTCCACTTCACCGGAGTAGCTTATTGTTTCATCAATCAAAGCATGGTTGGTCAACAGGATATTGTCACTGTATGGCGTGGAGAGCCTGAGAGAAGAGTCAGCCATGAGACGGTTGTTTCGGATATCATACTCCAATTCCGACTCCCATGAGTCTATGTCAAAATTGAAGGCGCCCTTCTCAGCTGCCAGCACCTCTTCTGCACTCGTTTTGAGAGCAATGACAACCTTCTCCAGCGTTGCATTGATATCCGCTTCAACGCTTTTGACTGCTTCTTTTCGTACCGGGATATCATAAAGCTCAAAAAGCCTTTGTTTCGGGAGTATCACTGCTCTCCCCAGCACACTGTTGTCGTCAAGTGCCGCCTGAAATGTAAGGTCGCCCAGGTTTGTCCTGCCGCCGAGAAGCAGCGTCCCCTCTTCTACGATAAGCTTTTTCGGATCCACTTTGACTTTCTCTGCAACAATGCTGAGCGCTTCCAGGCTGACCGGATCAAAACGGCTGCTTTTTACACCAAGGTCAATGTGGTCCAGGACAATCAAATCCGGAAGATACCATGCCTCGGCATCTTCTGCTGCGGCCTCTGTGCTCTTTTGTTTCGGCTCTTCCAAAGCATTGAGCAGGGCCTGCAAGGCAGGAAGGTCCGTATTTTTAAGGCTCAATGAAGCGATCTCGGCCTTTTTATCCGCATAACTTCCCTGCAATACCAGGTCCGTAATGTTCGAATCCACCTGAAGGTCCAAAGCCTCTATGTCAAATCTTTTCTCTTCAAGGATGAGATGCTTTACTGATAAGCCTGCCTTTGTAAAAGCGATACCTTTTTGAGTAAATGGCAAAAGCGAAATCCGCAGGTTCTCTATATCGATCACAAGGGATAAAGGGCCGGCCTCCCGGGGTTGACTTTCTTGACTGCTTTGGCTGCTGCCGCTCAAGCTGTCCGCCAGACGCAGCAGGGTATCGACACGCACCTCCAGAAGTTCCATTCTGGTGATGCGTACTCTTTTTTCAAGAAGCGCTGCGGCATTCCATCTCAGAGCAATAGACTTTGCGATAGGGCTCCCCTGATAAGCGGGGGCATGAATCGTGATACCCTGAAACACATTTCCGGTGATCTTCTCATAAGAGATATCGTATCGGGGTGCAAGCCGTTTTGCTGCTTCATTGATCACGACAGGCGTATTGACCGCCACCACAAGCACGGTAAGAAGTGCAGCCGCAGTGAACAGCAGCAGATAGAGTATTTTCTTAAGACCCGGCATTCAGTGCCTCCCCGCAGTGCTCTTTATCCCTTCTCAAAACGACTGTCCTACCTGAAAAGAGATAGCGTACTGAGAGGGATCGTCTATATTGAATCCTGCATCCAGTTTGAACGGCCCTATCGGCGTCATATAACGGATACCCGCTCCCGCTGAAGTGATGATCTCTCCCGAATAATCATAGCTTTTTTCATTGAGCATGGTATGATCCGTAAAGATCGCCCCGTAAAGATCGCCCCAGACAGGATAATCAGCTTCCAGTGAGAGATTAAGCATGGTAGAAGCCCCCTGGATAGAATCTTCTGTGGAAGAGAGAATAACGCCGATCTCTTTAAAACCGTAAGCCCGGTTAGAAGATGCTCCGCCTCCAAAAAAAAGCTTGGATTCGGGTATCTCATGGCTAAACTGTTTCACGACACCGGTTTTTGCTACCGCAGCCAGGATCAATTTCTCAAAAGAGTGGATATACCTCCCTTCCAGCTGCATTTTCAGGTAAGAACTTGCATCTTCCTTGTAGGGAAACCCGTACTCTATATAGGAGGCCAGATAGTAGCCTTTCCTGGGATTGAGTCTATCATCTCTGGCATCATAGACCAGGTCTATATAAGGGTAAAAGAGCAGGAACTCTCCATCATTCACTGCCTGCTGCAGCACTTCATCCTCTTCCAGGTTGTCCAGCAGTTTGATATCGATATTCTCAAGCACGATACCGCTTCTTGATCTCAATCTGCCATGCTGGTGCCCCAGACTGAACTTTACGTAGCTTTTTTCTTCCGTAAACCCTTTATATTCCAAATTGGAGTATCCGCCTTTTGACATCAAATCAATCGAATAACCCCATACATCATACAGTGCCGGTTTGAAAAAGTCGAGCGTAAAAAGCTGTTCCTTTTGGGACCATAACGCTTTCAGTGTCAGTTTCTGGGCATTTCCCATAAAATTCTTTTTGACCAATGTCCCCTGCGTACGGGTACCAAGAAAGGTATCGTACCCCGCACCTATTTCCGTATGGTACGGTTTTTCTGTTTCTCTCACCGTAATATCAATCGGCACTTTATTATAAAATTTACGGTTGTAGTTGATGACGACACTGTCAAAAACTTCTAACTGGTAAAGGTTTGCATAGCTCTCTTTGATACGTTTTGGATCAAATCTTTTTCCCTCTGATGCGACAACACGTGAAAGCACGACCGATTCATTGATATCCTCCAATCCTTTGATGGTTGTTTTCGAAAACTCGCAGAGATCCCCCTGCTTCAAACGATAGACAAGGTCTGCCCTATGCCTGTCCGGGTCGACATAAGCTTTGGTATCAAGATCATAACTGCAGTAGCCTTTTTCCAGCATTGTCTCTATGATACTGTTCTTGATCTCTATGAATTTTTGAGCCCTGAAGCGTTCATTTTTTTTGAAAGTCACATATCCGGAGATAGCATGATCGCTGGTAATATTGATATCATTGACACGTACCGGCTTATTCTCTTTGATATCAATATAGACCGCAGCATCTGTAACTCTGGTGGCAATTTCTGCACCATAAAAGCCCTCTGCATCATAAAAACTTCTCAGTGACTGCTGCAGTGTAGGCAGCAGCTTATCATAGATCTTCGGTGTCTCCTTTTTCCAGAACTCCCAAAAACTTTTGGTTTGCACATCGAGTGCCTCATAGAGTTCGGACTTGTCATGGACTGTGTTGCCTTTGGTTTCAATAGTATGTGCAGCCAGTTTGATATCCTCTGCCATAAGCATCGTACCCAGACAATAAAAAATCACGATCATTCGCAAAGGCATACCATACAACCCTTTCTCATAGAAATCTATAGGTTATGTACCTCAAAAAGCGCTTACGCCAACAGGTCACTTACACTTTTATGCGGGTCTTTTCCTTCTTCTATCATAGCATATACTTCCCTTGCGATCGGCAGATAAATATCTTTTTTTTCAGCGATCTTATAAAGTGCTTTGGCGGTTGGTACGCCTTCCGCCACCTCTCCAAGCTCTTCAAGGATATCTTTCAATGTTTTACCTTGTGCCAATCCGATCCCCACACGGTAATTGCGTGATAGCGTCGAACTTGCTGTCAGGAAAAGGTCTCCGGCACCGCCCAGAGATAGAAATGTTTCCGTTTTGGCACCAAAGGCCTCTCCGAAACGGGTCATCTCTACAAGGCCCCGCGATATCAGTGCTGCCCTTGCATTGTGCCCCAGATTCAGCCCGTCGCATACGCCGCCTGCGATCGCGATCACATTTTTATAAGCTCCGGCGACCTCTTCGCCGATCACATCACTGCTGACATATCCTTTGATATAATCCGGCAGTGCATCTGCATAGGTCTGTGCCAAAGTTCTATTGGCTGAGCTGATCACCAGTGCCGTCGGAAGCGACTGTTTGACCTCTGCTGCAAAGGAAGGGCCTGAGACAAAAGCCAACCTCTCCTCCTCTATAAACTCACCATAGATCTCGTTAAGAAATGCTCCCGTTGAAGTCTCGATCCCTTTAGCAGCCACAAGGATCTTCTGTCCCCGGTCTAGAAAGTTCTCTTCCATCCATCCCCGTACTGCCTGGGCAGGTATCGCGATAATGAGATATTCATATAACAACGCTTCCTCTACGGATACAAAATCGGGAATATCTTTGAAAGAACGTGAAGTGATCACCACATCATTTTTCTGAGAAAACGCATGATAAAGTGCCTGTCCCCATTTTCCTGCACCAATGACTGCTAGTTTCATATACTACTCTCCTTTTTTTCAATCAATTCTATAAAACGTTCTGCACTCTCTTCGTACATATCAAATATCCTGCTTACCCCTGCCAGAATCAGCTTACGATTATCCTCTTTACTGTCCGACAGCGCAACGATCTCATCTTTAAAACCGCCCGAACGCAATGAAATGGTGTAGTATACGTTAAAGGCATCCTCCTTCATTGCACAAACAACCATATATCCTTTCAGTGTCTTGATATGCTCCAAGTACTCCTGATGGCCTTCATCAATCAGCACGGCATTGATAAACCCGTCTCGCTTTGCACCCTCATAACGTTCTCTATCCGTTTCATAAATCGTTATCTCAATCTCCTCATCCCGGAGCATTTGGCACAGATGTTTGCTTTTATGCGTATACCCAAAAAAGATGGTACCTCTTTTATTCTCTTCATGGTGCCGTTTGAGATAGGATAATGCTTTGGAATCGACCACATTATAAGGCTCCAGAATCGCCTCCACTCCTGTCGCGAGGTACTGTCTTTTCAGATTGTGCTGATTCATCCGGGCATAGATCACTGCCTCCGAGTATACCGATTTTGCATTCAGGATAAAATAGATATTATCGATATCAGAGCTTGTCAGAGTGAGCATCGCTACGATATTTTCAGCCTGGTAGAGATCTGTAACCAGTTTTGCACTTGAACCGTCAGCACGGATCACCTTATAGCCATGTTCCCTGGCAAGCGCAACCTTATCCTCTTCACTTTCAATGATCACAGGTTCATAGATGCCGCGTATCTGGAGCTTTCTGGCGATCGTCGTCCCAAGATGCCCGTATCCGTTGATGATCACCACTTTGTCTATTTTTGAAACCAGCTTGATATTGTCGGCATTGCGAAGTTCGTCAAATCTTTCGGAAAAAGCCGAAACCATGATCGAAGTCATAAATGAGATCATTGCGATACCGAAGACAATCCCGAACATCGAAACGATCTTTCCCGTATCGGTCACCGGAGAGATATCACCGTATCCCACCGTCGAAATCGTGATTAACGCCCAGTAGATGGCGTCCAGATAAGTCCCGATATTTTCATTGACATCATACTCAAGGATATAGAAAACCGTACCGAAAGAGAAGGTAACGCTCAAAAGCATATACCCCAAAAAGATAAACTCAAAGCGCTTTCTTGTCAGTGCTTTAAGCAAGCTCGACGTGCCATGCATATAGTGGTAGAGCTTCAAAAGCCTGATAATACGGAACTTCGGAAAGATCGCGATCAGGTCGATCAGTGCCGGCAGTGAAAAAAGATACTCCAGCTTTTTTTTCAGAGGAGAGAGATAGTACTCTTTTTTACTTGCATTTTTTCTCTTGCTGGTAGCAATAATATGTTTATGTATATCCTGGCTTACCCAGATTCTCAACAAATACTCCAGTGCAAAAACAGCTGTAATAAAGTAGAGATCAAACTCTATCAGCCACTCAGGAAGCCTGCCGGATTTGCTTAGGACAAGTATAATGATCGAGGTGATGATCAGCCCTATCATAAACCAGTCAAAGTATTTTTTATAGGGGTAGTTGATATCGTTGAGCAGTGATCTGAAAAAAGATTTTGTCTTTTGATACCTGACCGAACTGTCGATCTTTTGGGAGAATTTCACTATAAAATCATGCATCAAAATCCCTTTTGTACCGTAAACCGGTACAGAGTTTACTAGCCTAGTCTCTCTTTAAGCAGTTGATTGACTTTACCCGGATTGGCAGAACCTTTACTTGCCTTCATCGTCTGCCCCACAAAGAATCCGAAAAGCTTCTCTTTGCCGGCTTTGTATTCGGCTACCTTCTCTTCATTGGCTGCAAGGATCTCATCAATGATCGCCAGGATCGCTCCGTCATCGCTTACCTGGGCAAGCCCAAGCTCACCGATGATCGCATCCACATCACGGCTCTCATTCTCCATCATATAGTCCAGGACCTCTTTCGCACCCTTCCCGGATACCGAATCATCAGCGATTTTAGAAACTAAAGTACCTAATGTTTTTGCCTCTATCGGAGAATTCTCTATACTGAAACCTGCTTTGTTCAAGCGTCCCAACAGCTCTGATGTAAGCCATGTCACTGCCATTTTTGCAGCTGCACCATGTGCCAGCATCTCTTCAAAGTAGTAGGCCATCTCTTTATCTGAAGTGATCACAAGTGCATCATATTTCTTAATGCGAAGCTCTTCCATGTAACGTGCTGCCTTCTCATCCGGCATCTCAGGAATCTGCTTCGCCTCTTCGACCATTGCATCAGTCACAACAAGCGGGCGGAGATCAGGGTCGGGGAAATAGCGGTAATCCGCCGCCTCCTCTTTCCCTCTCATTGACTTTGTCACACCTTCATCAACATTCCAGAGTCTCGTCTCCTGGAATATCTCCTGATCATACACGCCGTCTTCGTATGCTTCAGTCTGACGCTGTACCTCATAGGCAATCGCCGCAGCGACAAACTTGAATGAGTTGATGTTCTTGATCTCCACTCTGGTACCGAACGCTTCCTGCCCTTTTGGACGGATGGAGACATTTACATCACACCGGAAAGACCCCTCCTGCATGTTGGCATCACTGATATTCAGGTAACGTACCGTTGCATGGAGTTTTTTAAGGTAAGCGACCGCTTCATCCGCACTTCTCATATCCGGGGCGGAAACGATCTCAAGCAGCGGGGTACCCGCACGGTTGAGATCCACTTTGGAGTGGTCGCCCTCATGCATGTTTTTCCCTGCATCTGCTTCAAGGTGTGCCTGTGTGATCCCGACTCTTTTTTGTGTACCGTCATCCAGATCGATAAAGAGTTCACCGTTTTGCACGATCGCATTGTGCAGCTGGGTGATCTGATATGCCATGGGACTGTCCGGATAGAAGTATGATTTTCTGTCAAAATTCGAGCGGTGCTGTACGTCCGCATGGACTGCATAGCCAAAACGCATTGCCTTCATCGCCGCTTCTTTGTTGACTACGGGAAGTGCGCCTGGAAGCGCCAGACAAGTCGGACAGGTATTGGAATTCTGGTGCTCCGCAAATGAAGTCGCACAGGAACAGAAAAGTTTGGTTTTTGTATTGAGTTGAACGTGTACTTCCAGACCGATAACGGTTTCAAACATCTGTAAATTCCTTAAAAAAATAATTCAGATTTATAATGGTAAATATTATACCCATTTGCTTATTTAAAGGAGTTTACCGGAGAGTCAAATCATTCTCCGGTTAGGGGTTTATTGTCTGTAGTTTAACGTATTGATAAGTTTTTCAAGCCCCATATCCACCTGTACTTTTGGAAAAAAAGAAGGCTTGTCTTTTAAGTCTATTGTCTCAAATTTTGTCTTCTTTTCACCGAGTCTCTGACGTATATCCTTTTTGATCTGATACAGCGATGTGATCTTATCGACCAGAATTCCCTGAATTTCAGGGACATTGGCTATATAGATTTTACCCTCGGTAAATGGTAGAAGTTTCTCTCTTGTAGTGCCTCTATTCACAACAACTGCATTGATAAAGTTCTCATAGGTGGGAATAAGCAGATGGTTTTCGAGATACTCCTTATCCTCTCCCTCTACTTTTTTGAAAAGAGAGATCGGCTGTTTATATTTTCCTGCTGCGAGGTTATCCTCCTCTATGCCTATCTTGTCAGCCAACTCTCCCAGGTTATAGTGGGGCATGATCACCCCGATAGAGCCTACGATAGCATTTTTATTGGCATGGATGGGTTGGACAGCAGAAGCGATATAATATCCGCCGCTTGTAGCGATACTGCCAATATACATTGTAATACGCTTCTCTTTATGGAATGCCTTGAGATATTCACTGAGCTCCTCACTGGCAGTCGGTGATCCGCCCGGAGAGCCCATCACAAACAGGACTTCCCTGAAGTTTTGATCTTTCCGGACCTCATCCATTTTCTCCATTACTTTAGTCGTATATGTCTCCGTGACAAGCTCATCAAAGTGGATGATGGCTACCTTATTGTCACCGATCACCGGCTTTCCAAACAGGCCGGATTTTGAAAAATACATTCCGAAAAACAGGATCTCGGCGATCAGGATGATACCGATGATCCATGCTTTGAGGTTTGAAATAAAAATACGTTTTTTCAGCTCTTTGATCTGATAATCTTTTACATCTTCCATCTATGTTCCTGATCGTTTATTTAAAATAACGTATCGAAGCAAAGCCTTTTGCCCCTGCCTCTTCACACGCCGTGATCTGTTCTTCTGTCAAAATACCCCCTAATGCTATCACAGGAATATTAACAGCCCTGCTCACCTCTTTCAGCTTTTCCAAACCGACAGGCTTGCCTTTTCCGGGGGTAACGAATACAGGACTGAAGGTAATCATGTCAGCCCCCATCCGTTCTGCTTTCCGTGCTTCTTCCAGGGTATGTGTACTGATAATGACGAATAAATCCGTCGCTTTGGCAAGGGGCGTCTTCTCTATCTGATCGCTGCTTAAGTGCACTCCGTCAACTTCCATCGCCTCTGCCAGAGCGATATCATTATGCAGCACTGTTTTCCCGAAATCACAGGATCGGGCCGCTTTTACAAACAGTGCAGCCTTTTCGTTATAGTCAGAGTTCTGCTTGTCCCTGTAGAGGATCATATCCGCTTTCGATGCAAAACGCCTGATATCCTCTTTCAATGTATCAAAACGGAGTGTAGAGGGATCGGTAATCGCATAAGAGAGCATAGGAGTGTACTACTCTTCCTTTTTTTTGTATTGTATCTCATTCAACAAGGCTTCCAACAGCTTTGTCTGTTTTTTCAGTTCATCATGTTTTTCCTTGACTGTGATAATGTGTTCAAGAAAAAGTATCATCAGCAGCCCGGGAATGGCACCTATGATTGCAGAGATAACCGCATCAAATAAACTGTTATGAAAATAATAAAGAAAGGGAGTAACGATACCGATGAGCACAAAGGCCCACGCAATACCCAAAAAAAAGTTGATCACGAAGCCCAGCGGCTTCTCTTTCAGTCTCATTCTAAAAGGTTTTCAGTGATCTTCTTCGATCGCTACCGCACCTGCAAGGTACACATAGGTAAGGATCATAAAGACAAAGGTCTGAAGGATACCCATGACCGCAAGAAGGAAGAACGGAGCCAAAGGCACGATCCATGGTATCAGCATCAAAAGTACCCACAGGAACATATCATCCCCTCTGATACTACCGAACAAACGAAAGCTGAGAGAAATGATACGGGAAAGGTGTGAAATGATCTCGATCGGAAACATCAACGGTGCCAAAATCTTAACCGGGCCTGCAAAGTGAGCGAAGTAGTGAACCACTCCGTTCTTTCTGATACCCTCAAAGTTGTAGTAGAAGAAAACGATCAATGCAAGTGTCAAAGTGATATTGATGTTTGAAGTCGGAGACTCAAATCCCGGTATGATACCGATCATGTTTGAAATAAAGATAAACAGACCCAGACTCGCGATCAGGGGGAGGTATTTTCTGGCATTTTCTTCACCGAGCACATCCGTACCCATAGCGATCACACCGCCGAGATATGCCTCCATTACATTCTGTGTACCGCCCGGTACCGCTCTGAGACTCTTTGTTGCCACTTTTGCAATAAACAGGATAATCCCTGCAACCAAGATCATATGAGAAACAAACAGCATCTGCCCGTGTCCGAATATCGCACCCAGGTAAGTAAAAATACCTTCCATAAAACATCCTCTTACGTAAATTATTGGGTGGATTATACCTTTTTAGAGCTTAAATTCCGCACGTCAACAAGGGCTTTTTCTGCAGATTTTATCGGATTTATACAAGTGTGCAGAGCATACACAATATGTATCATGAAAGAATCATGTTGACTGAGAAAAGCGATAAAAAGTCAACTCAAAACAAGGAAAGAAGCTTTTCCTGTCCCAATCGATAAATCGCAAAATCATATTTGACCGGGTCGCTTTTGTCAAACGTCCGTAATCTATCGGTAAGCTCGATCGAAGCTTTCATGTCACAGCTTTTTCGATGCAGGAGCCCCATTTTTCCGGAGACATTGAAACTGTGGGTATCCAACGGCATCAAAAGGTCTTTTTTGTCGATCTTTGACCATAAACCCATATCCAGGTTATCTTTTCGTACCATCCAGCGCAGGTACATCAGGTATCGTTTGTACGTACCGGCAGAAGAGAGCCTTTTAGGCGGTTTACCTACCAGAAAGTTGTAGCCGTAACTCTCATGCGGATAGTGTGCCCTGAGCGTTTGGATAAGCTGCCAGAGGCCCTCCAGAAGATTCTCTTCTTTTTTGTAGCCTTCATAGAAAACATTTTCCAGGCTATCCTTCTCCCTGAGGCGCTTCAATGCGATAAACAGCGCCGCCACATCCTCGCTTTTCTGAAAACGGTAATAGTGTGAAGCGAGCGTTTCCCTGATCACAGCTTCACGCTCATCAAGCAGGCCAAAATCCAGACTCTCCAGAAACCTGATGATCTGATGGGCATTGCCGTAGGCAAAAAGTGCGCAGATCAATGCGATGGATTCATCCCGGTATTTTCGTGCGATAAAAAGAGGGTCCGGTTTTTCGTAACTAAGCTCTGCAATGGTGTTGCGGGCCTCTGCTTCCCGGTCTAATATCTGTTTGATCTCTTGAAACTTCAATACATACCCTTTCAAAAGACGAAAGCATTGTATAGCAATGCTTACCAAATTTACTCCCTGCTCCCTGCTACCTGCCATCTACCCCGACATTTTATATCGTATTATCGGTCATTGTCGGGATGCCCTCATCCCGACATTCAGCCTTTATGGAGAACCCATCATTAATGTCGGGGTGAGGACACCCCGACCTACACGTATCACTTCCTTCCTGCTACCTCATCCGTTCCGAGTGGACACAACGATCCGCCCCTACAAAATCACGAATGCCCGTAGGAAATGCCCCTGGGGTGCACGCATCACTAATCACTAATCACTAATCACTAATCACTAATTCCTCATTGGGCAGCCGCCCCTACAAAATCACTATTTATTACTTGCTCCCCGCTCCCTGCTACCTACTATCTGCTACTTAAAACGTAAAGTGTTCGCCCAGATAATGTTTTCTTACATTCTCATCATTGGCGATCTCATCGCTTGTTCCGCTGGAGAGCATCTCGCCGCTTCGCATCACATAGGCTCTGTCACAGATCCCGAGTGTTTCACGGACATTATGGTCGGTGATAAGTATACCCATATCCAGCTCCACCAGCTGTTTGATGATATTCTGAATATCCAGCACCGCGATAGGGTCGACCCCGGCAAAGGGTTCGTCCAACAACAAAAACTTCGGTTCTCCCACCAATGCGCGCGCGATCTCTACACGCCTTCTCTCTCCGCCGCTCAGACGGATCCCCTGACGGTTTCTGATCGGCTCGATATTGAAGATCTCAAGCAGTTTCTCGATACGGGGCTGTATATTCTCCTGTTCCATTCCCAGCGCTTCGGCAGCAATAAGAAGATTCTCCTCTACGGTCAGGTCTTTGAAGATACTTGACTCCTGCGGCAGATATCCGATTCCCAGTTTTGCCCTTGAGCTCAGAGGCAGGCCGGTGATATTCTCTCCATCCAGGAAGACCTCCCCCTCTGTCACTCCCGTCAAACCGCATACCATATAAAACGAGGTGGTCTTTCCGGCCCCGTTAGGACCCAGAAGCCCGACAATCTCTTTGCTTTTCACGGTCAGTGAGATATCATGGACGATCTTAGTCTTTTTAATGGTTTTTGCAAGGTTTCTGGCTTCTAGTGTATGCATCAGTATGTAATCCTGTATAATCTTTTCCTGTCCATAGGTTCTATCTCTATCATCGCTACATTATAGCCTGCAGATTCTAAAAAGGTTTTGAGTGCATCACTCCCCCAC
This sequence comes from Candidatus Sulfurovum profundilacunae, assembly GCA_047689495.1. Taxonomy (GTDB): domain Bacteria; phylum Campylobacterota; class Campylobacteria; order Campylobacterales; family Sulfurovaceae; genus Sulfurovum; species Sulfurovum profundilacunae. The sequence goes on from JBEWPY010000003.1 coordinate 21,547, forward strand.
TCGACCATGTGCCATCCGGGTTTGTCAAACTCTTCAAATAAGCCCATCTGCATAAATTCCCCATCCTCCAGGCGATAGAGATCATAATGATAAAGATCATCACTGTAACAGTGCTGCAATGAGAAGGTGGGCGATGTGACTTCTCCCTCTACTCCCCGCTTCCTGGCAATCGCCTGGGTCAGCGTCGTTTTGCCTGCGGCCAGATCACCGCGGAGAAAAACGATACATGCATCCGGCAACGTCTCTTCCAGATACGCCGCCACCCTGTCCAGCTGCTCAAGCGAAGCGACAATCTTTTTCACTGCTACCTGCTCCCTGCTAACTGCTCACTGACTTTTGCCATACGGACAAGATGCTCTTTTGCCGTACCGCTGTCAAGAACTGCTTCTATCTGCTGGACCGCTTCCTGTATATCACGCACATTGCCGTCTACAAAAAGCGCAAAGGCGGCATTGAGTACCACAATGTCTCTTTTTGCGCCCTTTTCTATGCCGGCAAAGATATCTCTGGTGATCTGCGCATTATGGCGGGCATCTCCACCGAGTATCGCCTCTTTCGGTGCCTTCTTCATGCCGTAAATTTCAGGGTTTATCTCCCCTTCGATGATACGTCCCGACTCCACGTAGGCAAAATTCGTATTGGTCGCCAGCCCGATCTCATCCATCCCGTCCTGGCTGCTCACGACAAAAGCCCTTTTCGCATCCAGCTGCAAAAGTGCCTCGGCAATCCTGCGCACAAAACCCGGATCAAACACACCGAGAAGATACTTCCGGGCACCTGCGGGATTGGTCAGCGGCCCGAGGATATTGAAGATCGTACGGTGGGGAATGGATTTACGGACCGGCATGATATATTTCATCGCAGGGTGATGATCAGTTGCGGGGAAGAAACAGAATCCTGTCTCTTCAAGCATTTTGATCTTGTTTTCCGGTGTCATCTCCAACTTTAAACCGAATGATTCAAGGACATCTGTAGAACCGGATTTGGAGGTGACGCTGCGGTTACCGTGCTTGGCTACCACACGTCCCATAGCAGCCAGAAGCAGAGAGGTTGTTGTAGAGATATTGAAACTCCCGCTCTGATCGCCCCCTGTACCGACGATATCGATCACCCTCTCTTTAAGCTCGTCGCTTAACGGTACTTTGATAGAATGTGCGCGCATCACCGCAGCAGCATCGGCAATATCCTCCGCACTCTCGCCTTTCTCATAAAGGTCTATCAAAAACCGGCGCGCTTCAGCTTCACCCAGCTCATTGTCAAACAGCTTTTCAAATTGTGCTCTGTTACTCATCTTCTCCCTTT
>JBEWPY010000003.1:22948-43931 GCA_047689495.1 Candidatus Sulfurovum profundilacunae
TCACTCACAGCCTCAATAAAATCAAAGCTTTTCAGCAGAAAAGCATACTAAACCTGCTACTTGCTACTTACTATCTGCTATCTAAAAGCGTTTACAGCTCTTTAACAAACTCCTCTTTTTGTGACTTCGGAATCGTTTTCGTTGTCGGTATCTGCAGCACTTCATACGACTTCGGCCCTTTAAGGTACTCGATCGTGATCTTGTCGCCTACTGCAACATTCTTGGAAGCTTTCGCCTGCATCCCGTTGACATAGACCACTCCGGATTTTAACATATCTGTCGCAATCGTACGACGCTTCACCACATTCACCGCCGACAGCCATTTATCAACACGCATCCGCTCCTCCTCTCATACAATCATTCCTCACTGGGTAGCCACCTCTATAAAATCACCACTCCGATATCCGTAGGTCGGGATACCATTATCCCGACATTCAGCCTTTATGGAGAACCTACCATTAATGTCGGGGTGAGGACACCCCGACCTACACCAATCCTGATCCCATAGGTCAAAGTATTGCCATGCAATACATACAAAAACTCCTTACTCCTCACTCCTAGTTCCTCACTAGCAGCCTCAGCTGCTCCCTACTCCCCGCTCCCTGGCTAAGGCTGCCTAAACATCTCCTCGGCATCTTTGGCTTCCGTAATACCCTTCAGTGTAAGTTCATTGGTTTCAGAAAGATACTGGTCTGCTTTCAGTTTTTTAAATACCTGCTTACACTCTTTCATGTCAAACATTCCCGTCTCTACAAGCATCATCTGAATATCTTTCAGCGTCTCGCCGGAACGTTTTTTAAACACCGCCAAAAGACACACTTTCTCTACGATATTCTCTTCATTCATTCCCAATCCTTCTCAGATACATAAAACAATTTATCTCTATAAATTCTTTTATACACTTCTCTGAACGCTCAGCGCTTCTGGCAATCAATGCCGATACCCCCGTCGCTAAAGCGAAAGTGGGGTAGAACGCTGAACGATAAAAAATTAATGCAGATCCGCGTTAAGCACCACTTCTCTGGTACTTCTTCTGACTACATATTCACCTGTTGTGGAGTTCTGTCTGAAGTGCAGCCCGTTCAACCCTTGCAGTTCGTCCGCTCTGAAGATCTCTTTCTCTTCAAGGGACGCTTCCGGATTCGCCGCTTTGATCTTCTCAAGCTCTGCCGGAGCGATTTTCACCTTCGTCCCCGCAAAGACAGCCAGGCCTCCGTCGATGATACACGCATCGCCCAGGGGGATACCGCAGGTGGAGTTTGCACCAAGCAGGGTATTCTCGCCGATGCTGATAGGGTTGCCGTCTGTTCCGGAAAGCACACCGAGGATACTGGCTCCGCCGCCTACATCCGAACCGGAACCGACAACGGCAGAACTGGAGATACGCCCCTCTACCATTACCGGACCGAGTGTACCCGCATTGAAGTTGATATAGGATGCACCCGGCATCACCGTCGTACCTGCTGCAAGCTGTGCCCCCATACGGACTTTGGAAGCCTCGAGGATACGCGTATTATCAGCGGGGATCACATGCTGCAGGTATCTCGGGAATTTGTCTACACTGTCAACTGCGGGGTATGTTCCCTTCAGTTTCATCTCGATCTCATTCTCTCTCAGATAGTCAAGCTCGTACGGTGTATTACCCACCCATGCGACATTGCTGAGGATACCGAATGCACCGTTAAGATTGATGCCTCTCAGCGGCGCTTTGCTGAGCGAAAGTGCATAGAGCTTCAGATATACTGCCTCTACCGACGCCGGTGCCGCATCTTCAAACAGGAATACGATCCTGAAGTCTTTGCCGATATCACCCATCTTACTGAGTGTCTTGATCACCTGGATATTTTTGTGCGCCTCTTCTGTCGCTTCAGATACAAGCGGTGCAAAAGCTGCCATGGCATTGCTTACGAAGGTTTCGTTGATCGTTGCAACAAACTCGCTGCCGCTGAAGTCTACTGCACATTTTGCTTCCTGAAGCGACTTGATAAAGACTGCGGCTGAACCGAAATTCTCTTCCCAGTTGATCAGGCCGAAATTTGCCTGAAGGATCTTCTCTGCATTCTTCTGTCCCCTGTCCACTCTGGCGATAGCGAAAGCGATCGGTTTTCTATATCCTTCCTGTGCTTCGATATCGGCGACAAGCGCTTTAAACTCATCCATATCTGCTACTGTACTGATAGCCATATAACTCTCCTAAAGGTACGAAATGTATTGATGCGTGTATTATACTTTGTTAGATTGAAGATTGGTTTGAGTGAGCCATGATATGGTCCCAATCTCTGCTGAAATGTTTCCTGATATAAGCCTCCCGGTGCGGTATCGTACATCCGGAGCAGTCCTGGTGTATCGCTTTGCCGCTGACAAACTGCCGCCCCTCTTTGGCGTTAACAGAACAGTAGGAAAAGAGTGTTCTCTCTCCTGTTTTCCGTATCCCTTCATCATCAAACCTGAAATTCGGGCAGGCACACAGATAGCAGTTCAGCGCTTCCATATCGTGACACTTTTTATGCGCCGTATAGAGTGGACAAAAACCGGGTTCCTTCTCAACCATATTTTCATAACGGAAGTACGCTATCACCTCATCCTCACCCAAATGCTTGAGTTTAAGCATGATCTCCCGATGCTTTTTTGCATGTGCTTCAAACCATCCGCTGTACGTCATGGACTATACCGCCCCATTCAAAAAAGTCCAGAGCAATCCGATATATTCATGAAGCGCTCTCTCTGTCTTCTGCAAATGTTTCGCCTGAAACAGTGACCAGATACTGTCATCACCCCTGTCATTGAAGTCTCCCGGTGCGGCAACAGGATGCAGCCCCTCTTTTTGAAACAGGAGCATGCTTCTTGGCATATGATAGGCTGATGTCACAAGCAGAAACGGATCAGCGCCTACCCTCTGTTTCATCCGTATCGCCTCCTCTTTGGTATCCTTCACCTCCTCCTGCATGATGATATCCTCTCCTTTTACCCCCGCCTCTTTCAACAGGCGCATCGTCTTATAGGCATCTGAGATTTCATCATGCATCGAATACCCTGAAGTGATGATCCTCGCATTTTCAAGTTTCTGATAAAGTCTTATCGCCTCCCAGGCACGTCTCTCTTTATCCCCTCCCAAAAGCAGAATATATTTTGTATCGGGAGGCACCTCTTCCAGCCTGGAGTAACGGGACTCCAGCGGCCCGAGGAGAAGGCTGCTGAAATACGCATGGCTGACAAGTCCCAACCACAGGATACCGGCTGATAAAAAATATTTGGCTCTTTTATGCCGCTTCCTCCACAGTGCCCATAGAGCGGAGAGAAAAATCGCTGCTGCGATCGGCATCGGCATCAATAACCAGCCAATCGCTTTTTTCAAAAGAAATGCTGTCCCGAACTCCATCTTTTAAATACCCCGCACAAACAGATACATCACAACACACAGAAACACCGCCATACCAAGCACCCACAGTTTTTTATCCGGCGTGCATGGTGTCGCCAATCTCTTATTCTGAAGTGTATCATATATTTGGGCCAACGCCTTTGCTTTTGCTTCGGATGAGCGCCTGATCGCGGCATACTCAGCGTTTTGGAACCGTGCCGCCTCCTCCTCCCCCGAGAGAATCGCCGGGTCTTTGATCTTATGCTCCCGAAACAGTGCATACATGTTCGGATATCTTCTACAGATGCCCTGATCTTTTTCATAGATCCAGTCAGGCAGATTGAGCATTGAGCCTATTTTCGGTGCAGACGTTCCCGATACCATCTCATAGCGCTCCCGCAGCACGTCAAAGCCATACACGATACCATTCATCTGCCAGTGTATCCACAACGCATCGGGATGGGCAGAGACAAACTGAAAAAATTTCTCCAGCAGGCGGAGTTCCAGCTGAGAGGGGTCACTCTCCCCGTCCGGCACCTTTTGCGCATCCTCCATGGAGAGACCGAATATCTCTTCTGTATCCGTATCGCATACACTGATCGCCGTAACATGCGCATTGCGTCCGGGGATCAAACTTCCGCAGGCATAATGTATCGTAAACGCTTTTGGCATCAGGCACTCCTTCTGAAACTTTTGATGATCAGGACGATCACAACTGCTTCGACTGCGATCAGAAGAAAGTGCAAATAGTAAACCTGCGGCTGATTCTCAACGACACCCCAGTAGCCCAGCACACGGTAAAAGAGGTAGGAGCCGCCCATACCCGCAAGATATCCCAGCTGCTTTGCCGTATCCAGCCGGGTAAGCAGCCTGTCCTCTTCCAGCAGCAGGGTCTCAGTGCGTACCAGGTAACTGCCGAAAACAAAGGTAAACTGATATCCTGCATAGACAAGCAGCGCGGTCTGATACGTATAGGGCTCAAAGAGAAAATAGCACATGAGAAGCAGCAGCACGATCTCTACCGCCAAAGAGATACGGAAAAACCACCGGGCATTGAGGATATAGGCATAAAGCCTGGCAACCAGCAGCATTCCCAATGCCAGTGCCACGCCGCCCAGAGAGTAAACCGATGGTTCCAGCGGCGTATAAATCGTAAAGATCGCTCCCACGCTCAGGCCCAAAAGGAGCGAATTGAAAAACTTGTATCGGATAAACCAGTGCGGTATAAGTTTTAACATAAAATTATTATACCTTTAATATTTGAGTTTAAAACCTACTTTTGCCGTTGTGGTGTAATTCATAGGATAGATAGCATCATCATGTATCCAAATCCCATTTTTTTGATTAAAGATATTGTTTATTTTTGCAAAAAACTCATAATTATTTTTTACATAAGTCACTGCAATATCTGTCGTATTGTATGCCTCTTGTTTTTGAGAAAAACTGTTCCCGAAATCTTCAGCGGCATAAGCCTCTGAACGGTACACTTCTGTGAGTGAAAGGGTAGTATTTTTACCTGGTGAATAGTTAAGCGTCAGTTTTAGATTATGGTTTGAAACCCCTGGAAGTTGTTTGTTTCTATAGTTACTCGGCCCATCTATCTCTTTGTCTATCATTGATTTCACATAGTTATAATTTAGTACAATATTGAGTGCATCAGTCATAATAAAATTATTGTAAAGCTCAAAACCGTACTTATGCGATTCATCAATATTTTTATTTGTATAAGAGAATGGACTATAATAGATTTCATTTTTCATATCGATATAAAATACAGAAAGTTTCAACTTGTTTCTATTTGATATATTGCTGTAACCTAATGTGTAACTATTTGCTTCAGATGGCTCTACATAGCCTGTGAAATCTCCTGTGAAGCAACTAAATAATCTATCCACTTCTGCACTATGATAAGAATGTGAATAATTTGCAAATAGTGAACTTTGTTTGTCTAGCAGATAATTTACTCCTAATTCTATACCATTAAGATTATAACTTTTCTCCGTATCATTCTCTTTTTCAAATTTTGATCTCTCATATCTATAACCCGCTTTAAGCGATAGATTATTGAGGTAAAATTGAGAACTAATGAACGCCGCTTTATTTGTTTTTGAGAGTTGCAGATTGGTGACGGCCGTATTTGTTAAATCTAAACTACTATCAAAACCATCAACCCCCATTTTCAATGAAAAGAGATCACTTTTATAATCTAAATTTGCACTCATTGCATTCTGCTCATATGTAGTCTTTGATGCATAGGTAATATAGTCAGACTCTTTAAGCTCCCTGGTAAGATCGATGTTTAATGATAACTTCTTGCTAAAATCATATGTAAATCCTGTATTCATAACATCACTATCATATTTTTGATGCGAAGAATATCCTGGAAATCCCCATGCCGTTCCCACTTGTGTTGGATCACTCTCGTATTCATCGAGTGTCATAGTGGACATGTAGGTCGCATCAGTTTTTGTTCTACTTCCATCTAAATGCAGCTCTAAATTGTCAGTAGGATTAAATGCCATATTTAAAGCGAATGTTGAAAATTTATTTTTATCTTTATTTCCATTTGTGTCTATATGACGAATACCATCGCTCTTCTGTATCTCACCACTTAGATTTATAGAAGTTTTTTCATCAACATGACCAACATAAAATGCACCATCAATCAGCCCATAGTTTCCTGCATAAAAAGTAAGCTCTTTGTCATTGCTTTGTTTTGTGATAATGTTGATAGCCCCTGCATTTGCGCCATCTCCACCCAGAACAATACCGCTTGATTTGATGATCTCAATTTTTTCAATGGATGATGGAGATAGGGAAGACAAGAGTTGCGGTACCATGTCTATATTATTCATTTTTCGACCATTGATGGTTACAACTATATTTTGATAGCCGTCACCGACACCAAAACCTCTCATATCAATCTTTTGCATAAATGGATTTCCATAAGCATTCGTTGCAAAAACAGATGTAGCTTTGTTTAGAAACTCATATACATTTTGGACATGAGCCTTTTCAATCTCTTGTGCTGTATAAACTTCGATCGCATCAGCAGCTTGAAGTTCATTGGTTTCAATAGCTGTAGAAGTAATCATGATCGATTCAAGCACTTCTTCGGCATTCATAGTGTTTATCAGCAGCAGTGAAGCTGCGATTGAGTATTTCATTGTGTGTTTCATGATTCTTATCCTGATATTAAAATGGTTTATAAATGAGTGTTTCTGTTTTAAAACAGATGGGTTGTCAGGATAAGATAAGGGGGTGAAGTTTTATGCTCAGGGGCTTTAAAGGCATACTTGTGGTACTGGTAATTGCTGTCAATGGTACACAACCTGTATAATGTCGAGTACATCGCGATAATCGCCAGTGAAAAGTACCGTTTGGTATAACCCCGTAAATGTTTCATAGGCGAATTTTAGCGGGATTGGCCTAAAATCGTGCTAATGGGGCCTGTGCCTGCCACGGAGAGCACGGTTTTGTTACTGATAGAACCCTCTGTACCACTGCACAAAGGCTTCAATCCCGTCAGCCAGGTCTGTATCCGGTTTATACCCAAAGTCATTGATCAGGCCGCTGGTGTCCGCATAGGTCGATTCTACATCTCCCGGCTGCATCTCCATAAAGTTTTTCTCTGCCGTTTTACCGATCTTCTCTTCCAGGGTCTGGATAAACGCCATCAAATCGACCGGTGCATTGTTTCCGATATTATAGACCCGGTACGGTGCAGTAGAAACCTGCGGCGGCAAGTTTTCAGCGGTTAGGTTATAGTTGTCAGGGTTTAGTGGCTGTGCCGGGTTATCTATAACCTTTACAATGCCATCTACTATATCATCGATATAGGTAAAGTCCCGGCTCATTTTCCCGTGGTTAAAGACTTTGATCGGCCGGTCATTGAGGATCGCATCGGTAAAAAGCATCGGAGCCATATCCGGCCTGCCCCATGGGCCATAGACTGTAAAAAAGCGTAATCCCGTACAGTGAATGCCGTAGAGGTGGGCATAGGTATGCGCCATCATCTCATTGGATTTTTTTGTTGCGGCATAAAGACTGACCGGATGGTCCGTATGGTCAGAAGTTTTAAAGGGCTGCGACTTGTTCAGCCCGTAGACAGAGGAGCTGGAGGCATAAGAGAGATTTTTGATGTCAGCATTGCGGCATCCCTCCAAAATGTTCATAAAGCCGACGATATTGGCATCTATATACGCATGCGGGTTTTCAAGAGAATAGCGTACCCCCGCCTGCGCAGCCAAGTGGCAGACAGCATCAAACTTCTCTTCTTTAAAAAGAGTTTCCATGCCTTCACGATCAGATAAGTCAAGTTTTATAAACCTGTGTTTTCCGAAACGTTTTGAAACGGTAAATTCTTTTTCCCTGATCTCTTCTTTTTCGATACCGAGCGCTTTCAGGCGGCCATACTTTAAATTCACATCATAATAGTCATTGATGTTGTCCAGGCCAACAACTTCATCACCCCGTTCCAGCAGCTTCTGTGCCAGATGAAAACCGATGAATCCTGCTGTTCCTGTGACCAAAATCTTTTTTGATTTTGGTAATGTTGAATTGTTAATGTTGAATTTTGAATTATTTTCCAACTTTGTTTCCTTGTGAACTTTTAACTATACTTGTTAGTAATTTTACTATCTCTTCAATAGCAGCTAACAAACCAGCCGTATGTTTATCTTTTATATTTAAATAATCTGTTTTTATTAGTAACTCTATCCAGTACTTACTTGGTCCTCGTTGCACTGCGGGATTTAGTCGCAAAGCTCCGGTATCTCTTGCTTCTTTACTTGCTATGCTCATTTTAGCTATGAAGTCTGCTTTTCTTTGACCTGCTTGTGCTTCATTTATATTTGCCCCTATAGAAGTACCACATCTTAAAAGCTGTTTAGATAATACATACTCTTTTTTATCATCGCATAGATACTTATAGAGTTTTACAACTCTTATAGCAAATGCAAATGATTTATCTAAAATAAGATTATCTTTCATACTTTCCTCAATTTAAAATTTAAAATTCACCATCAAATAAAAGTATTGCCACGCAATACATACAACAATTCCTCACTCCTCACTACGGGCGGACACAGGGGTACCGCCCCTACAAAATCACTATTCACTAGCAGCCGCCCCTACCCCTCAACGCTACACACTTAACGCTTAACGCTCACCATTCACGAATCACTATTCACTACCCCCCCCTAAACCCTAACCACTAAATCCTAAGAGTCTGAGTTAAAGATATCTCTGGTATAGACTTTTTCCTCTACCTCTTTCAGCACTTCTTCCATTCTGTTCGCTACGATCACACTGCTGACAGATTTGAATTCGTCGAGGTCTTTGATCACTTTCGAGTAAAAGAACTCCTCCTCTTCGAGTACCGGTTCATAGACGACGACTTCGATCCCTTTGGCCTTGACCCGTTTCATGATCCCCTGGATCGCCGAACTTCTGAAGTTGTCCGATCCGGATTTCATCACCAGCCGGTAGATCCCTACGACAGGGTCTGCGGCCGTCTGCATTGCTTTTTTGATGATGCTCTCAGCGATGAAATCTTTTCTGGTAGCGTTAGCCTTTACGATCGCTTCGATCATATTGGAGGGGATATCTTTATAGTTTGCAAGCAGCTGTTTCGTATCCTTCGGCAGGCAGTATCCTCCGTATCCGAAAGAGGGGTTGTTGTAGTGGCTTCCTATTCTCGGGTCCAGTCCTACCCCTTTGATGATCTGTTCTGTATTGAGGTTATGGGTTTCACAGTAAGAGTCCAGTTCATTGAAATAAGCGACCCGCATCGCCAGATAGGTGTTGGAAAAGAGCTTCACCGCTTCCGCTTCTGTAGGGTCTGTGAAGAGAATCTCGATCTCCTCTTTGACCGCCCCCTCTTTCAACAGGGAGGCAAACTTCTCTGCCCTTTCACTCTTTTCCCCAACAATGATCCTGGAGGGATGGAGATTGTCATAGAGTGCTTTTCCCTCTCTCAGAAACTCCGGGGAGAAGATGATATTGTCTGTATGAAATTGTTGATTGATCGCTTTGGTGTATCCTACCGGAACCGTCGACTTGATCACCATCACCGCATCCGGATTGATCTCAAGCACATCTTTGATCACCGACTCAACACTTTTGGTATTGAAATAATTCGTCTCAGGATCATAATCCGTCGGCGTAGCGATGATCACAAACTCGGCACCGCTGTATGCCTCCTCTTTATCCAGTGTCGCCCTTAATTTTGAATTTTCAATGGCCTTTGGCAAATAAGCTTCTATTTCAGCATCTTCGATGGGAGAGATCCCCCGGTTGATCCTCTCTACTTTTTCCGGAATGATATCCAGGGCAACCACCTCATGATTCTGTGCAAGCAATATACCGTTTGACAACCCTACATATCCTGTCCCCGCAACCGCTATTTTCATTCGTACTCCTTATCTAGTGCGAATTATACCAAACATTCGCACGATATCTAAAAATTCCATTTCCAGTTCAGGTAAAAGGTATTGCCGAATGTACCGAACTCACTCTCATCAGAACCGACATACAGCATACCTCCCAAACGCAAACGGTGATGGTCATTGAGGGTATACGTCACTGACGGGGCAGCAAAACTGCTTGCCTCTTCTTCAAAACTCCCTGCCAGGAGCAAAGATCCGCTCCATGCCAGGTCAAAATCATAAGAGACGGAAGAACCGAGATAAACGTTTGACCGGACCAGATTGGCTGCCATCTCATTGTTGAAATAGGCCAACTGTTCGGCATAGGTGAAGGTATCGGAACTGTAGTACCCCTCCACCGTCCAGTTGATACCGTTTCGAAAAGCATAATCAACCCCCAGAATTCCCTGGAAAAACGCTGTATCCAGCGTATCGCTCTGATAGTATCCCCCTTCGCTTCGCCACTGCGCTCCTGTGTCCCACAGGTCTCCCTCTATCTCATAGCCGTACATCCGGATATCATCACTAAAGATGATACTCGCACCCACCTCGGCAGCACCCAGAAATGCTTTATACCTGAACCCGTACTTCAAACGCTCATTCTCCCTGACAGAGACGATCGCCTGTACGGTACTCAGTGCCGAGGGAGCATAGGCGTAGCTTAGGGCCATCACTCCAAACACCTCGTCAGGCTCCAGCGCAAAAGAGTTTTTGGGGTTGTAGAGATCTGTCGGTGTCCAGATATGCCCCACCCCCATGGAGATCTTCTGGATACCCAAAGTCACGTGATGTTTCTCGTCGGAATACCCGGTATAAAGCCTGTGTATCCTGCCGTAAAAAGCTCCTTTGTCCTCTCCGTAAAAGTGAAGGCGGGTATGCGTATCGAAAGGGATGTCCGGCTTGCTTTGCTCCACATACCCAAACTCGGGACTCCGGATATAGGAACTTCCGATGTAATTGACCAGATCGACGATGGCCGCGGCATAAAACCCTTCATGGGTCAAGGTGTCATGGATACGCAGACGGTCATAGTTGTAAAGGTATCGCTCCTCTTCTTCTCCTGTATCAACGGAAGGGATACCTGCCTGCGAAAGGATAAAGCTGCTGTTTTCAACACGGATCTCATTTTCCCATGCCGACAAGGAGAGTGTCGCCAGCAGAACCAGACTAACTCTTTTCCACATGGCCGTCACTCAATATGATCTGTCTTCTGCTCATCTCTACCACATAGTCATCATGCGAGGCAAAGAGTATCGTGGTCTTCTCCAACTGATTGAGGTTCAGCATCATCTCCATGAGTCTTTGCGAATTTCTGCTGTCAAGGTTTGCCGTAGGTTCATCGGCCAGCAGCAGTTTCGGCTTGGCTGCCACTGCACGCGCTACGGCCACACGCTGCTGCTGTCCGCCGCTGAGCTGATGGGGCATCACAGAGAGCTTGTGCTCCATCTCGAGGATAGCCGCCACCTCTCTGACGCGTTGGTCTATTGCCTCAGGGCCGTATCCCTGAAGCTTCATGACAAACCCGATATTCTCAGCCACATTCAGTACCGGGACAAGATTGTAAGCCTGAAAGACAAAACCGATCTCATGCAGTCTCAAAGCAGCCCGTTCCTCTTCTCCAAGCCGGGTGATCTCCTCCCCGTCGATCGTGATCTTTCCGCTGCCTATCGTATCGAGCGCCCCTATCGCATTGAGCAGTGTGGTCTTTCCGCATCCGGAATTACCCGTGATCACGCTGAACTCTCCCTCTTCTATCCGCAGGGAGATATCATCGAGAGCATGCACTTCACGCTGCGTACCTTTCTCAAAATACTTATGGACATGTTCCGCTTTTACCATCTACTCTCCTTGTATCACATCGATCGGGTTTAGCTTCCTGAGCCTGCGGAGCGGCAGTACCACTGAGAGCAGCGCCGCCGACACGATCGCTGCCAGGGTAGTCGTGAAATAATTGAATTCGATCGCTGCATAGAGGATACTGCTCATCCCGAACTCTTCCAGCCCGGCCGAAAAACGGCTCAGGTCGAGTCCGTTGTTTTGCAGATAGATCAATATTGCAATCCCTGCAGCCACACCGGCCAGGTATCCTCCGATGCCCAGCAGGAGCGCTTCATAGATCACCTGTCTGCGCAAAAACCGGTAAGGCTCGCCGATAGCCAGCAGTATACCGAACTCACGAATACGCTCCAGGATCGACACGAACATCACTCCCAGTATACCGATAAACACCATTAGCATCACAATCGCAAAGGTGATCCCGTTAAATATCTTTACCGCCGTCTGCATCTGCTCCAGGGCAGGATAGCGTTCAAACCAGGTATAGATATCAAGATCAGGAAACGCCTCTTTCAACTCTTTTTTCAGTTCATTTAACGGGGTGTGTTCATCCACGCGCAGGGCAAACTCCGTTCTGCTCTTATCGCCAAGCCCGGTAAGGGCTTCGGCAGTATCCATAGATACGAACAGTGAGAAATCATCGATAGCGGGATTGGTCGTCTGGATGATCCCCCTGATGCGCAAAGAGACAGAACTGAGCTCTCCATGGATATCCTGTGCCGAGAAAATGACTCTGCTGCCCACACCCACCTTCATGGTTTCAGCCAGCTTTTTTCCGATGACCGTACCGTTTTGCCGGCCGGAGAAATCCAGGGCTCCCTCTACGATAAAATCTTCAAAATCACCAAAAGCATTCTCTTTGTCTCTCTCTATCCCTGCCAGTTTTGCCATCGAGGATTTACGTGCCGTAGATGCCAGCCCCAGGACTCTGATTCTTTCGCTTACTGCAGTGATTTGAGGCATTGTGCCTAACTTCGACAGGATACGCTCTCTGTCCGATATATGATACCTGATATTCTGATGAAGCCTGTAGGAGGGAGCATAGAGAGTGATCTCACCGCTTTCGCTTCGAATCGTACTCTCGATCATATGCTCCGCCATCCCGTCATAAAGCCCCTGAATCGCAAGCATCACACTCATGCTCACGCCGATCATCAGTATCACAAGCGACGAACGGATTTTGCGGCGCCAGACATTCAGCCATGCCATTTTGAGGTTGAGATTCATGACAATACCTTAACACATTGAAAGCGACCCTTGAAGACTGGAGAGCATGCTTCGACAAGCTCAGCATGAACGGTAAAGTTAAACATGACGCATCGCCTCCGTCGGAGAAAATTGCCGAACATAATAGATCGGATAGAGCAGCGCCAAAAAGTTAAGCGCCAGAACGACCATTGCATTCCACCCTATTGTAAAGAGGTCAAAACGAGTCGGTATCTCATCAGAAACATAGCCGTACTGTTTGTAGGTTTCGGCTATCCCCTCTATGATGATCGGGTTCACCTCATAATAATATGCGAGATACGCGCCTGTCACTGCCCCTGCCAGCACACTGCTCAGCGCCAGAAGAGTTGTTTCAAGCAGAAGCAGTTTCAGGATATCGCCCGAACGCAGCCCGAGGGCACGCAGCAGTCCGAGTTCCCTGATCCTGCCGCTGATATTGATAAACCCGAAGATCATGATCACAAAGAATATCACGATCAAAAAGAGCCCCATCGAGATATATCCGAACAAGCTGTCCACCTCCATCGCCTGGACCATCGAAGCCATCAGTTGCTTCCAGCTTGCCACCTCCATCTCTGAAGGCATCTGCCCGGTAATGTTCTGCACCACCGCCTCTACTTCTTCGAGATCATCCACAACAACAGCGATATAGGAAGCCATATTGCGGCTGAACATCAGTTCATCGAAGTAAGGTTTATTGACAAAAGCGGAAGAGGCATCAAACGCAAAGAGCCCCGTTTTAAAAAGGCCGATGATCTCAAAGGTATCCGCAGCAAAGGAGTAATCCACAGCCGAACCGACCAGAGCGATCTCGTCACCTACTTTGACCCCCGCCCTTTTCGCAAGCTCGGCACCGATATAGAGTCCGTTGCGGTCCTTGCCGTTCAGGTACCGGCCGTCAGTCAGTGCCTCTTTGAGTTTGGAGACAGAGACTTCGGCTTCGGGTACGATGCCCGTCACCATCGCGCCCACCGAATCCTCCCTGCTGCTTAAAAGCGCAAAAGTCTCCAGCCTGGGGGCATAGGCTTTCACCCCCTCTATCCCGCTCAGTTTTTTTTCAATGGAGTCCACCCCTTCCAAAAGCGTATCATAGGAAGGGTTTTCCCGCTGTCCCTCCTGCATCACCTGCAGGGCACCCGTATAGATGCTGAGCGAATTTCTCAGCATACTCTCGTGGGAACCGTCCATAAAAGCTACATAGACCACGAAGAGCACCGCACTGAAGAGACTCAAAAAAAAGGTTGTCAGAGACCTGCCTTTGTAATAGAAGATGTTTTTGAGTGCCAGCGACCACATGGCTGCTTCCTATCTTGAGAAGCGCTTCAGGGCACTTTTGCTGAAATAGCTGTCGCTGATCCCCCGGTCAAAAGCGATATCGCGTATCCTGATCACCGTACTGTTTCCTTTTTTAGCCGGGTCATAGGGAATGACGGACATATGGGTTGTGACATAGTGGGTGCCGAACTGCTTGACACCGGTATAGTTCATCGCCCGTACTTTCAAACCCTCATCATCATAAAAGATATCCTCTATCTGTGTGTAGGTGCGTGTATCGACTTTGGAGATGATCTTTCCCCATACCACCGCGGCACCGCTTTTGGGTATGAGTTTGAGTGTCACGACAGGCCCCTCCTTTTGAAGGATAGAGACGTCATAATCATCGGCCAGGGAACTCTGCTTGACCATATCGTCATTGGTGATATCGGTCCCCATCCAGCTTTGCAGCATCATCGAAGCGGGGATCTTGATGATGCGCTCGATCTTCGGGACATACTGCCACATCTGCTTATCCAGGTTCAAAAAAGTGATCCCTTTGTCACGGGAGGGAGCGAGTATCCTGGTAAAGTTCTTCTTTTTGCCTTTTCCCCAGCTCTCTATGAGCATGGTGCGGGTATGGCGTTTGCTTTTGACAGTGATCTCCATCTTGGCATAGACATCGTTACCCCGAAGATTGTCTTCGAGTTTCCTGATGATGGTTTGGGCTTCATCGGCGAAAGTAAATGTAAATAAAAGAGAGAGCAGTACCATTCTTTTCATTCTTCTTCCTTTAACGGTTATAGTATAACACATTCCGGCATCCGTTCATGCTGAACGCTGCGCAGCTGGAGCTGCGAGGGGATAGTGGATAGTGGATAGTAGATAATGGTAGCACTCTGAACGCTACTACTAATCCCATAGATCGAAGTATTGCCATGCAATACATACAATAACTCTTAATTCCTCATTCCTCACTAGCAGCCCCCAGCTACCTACTTCTTCATCCGTTCCGGGCGGACACAACGATCCGCCCCTACAAACACTAAACACTAAACACTAACCCCTAATCCCCATCATTCCATCAAACAAAAGATGCATGCCGTGCATCCCGGGCGGACACAGGGGTACCGCCCCTACAAACACTAAACACTAACCCCTAACCACGAATCACTAATCACTAATCACTAATCACCAACCCCTAATCACTATTAATGAGCAATTCAGCACTCCTTTCCCTGTCGCTCGATCATTCTTCTCAGCAGGAGGTATATCATCATGATCATCGTCAGGAAAAGAATCAAAGGGAGAGACTGGTCTTTCTCCTGATCCAACTGAAACCCTATCAGTATATACATGATCTGTACAGTCGTTAAAAAAAGTACGGTAGTCTGTACGCGATGATCAAAAAATGTTGCCAGTACGTGATGACAGTGACATTTGTCGGCAGAAAGCATCGACTTTTTATTCATCTTGCGGCGTATCATGACGGAAAAGGTATCAACGATGGGAAGCGCTGTGATAAACAAAACACTGACGGCATTGTAATACTCCAGTGATCTGATCGCCAGCAGAGAGATCACAAATCCCAGCGTCAAAGAGCCGCTGTCGCCCATAAAAATCGCTGCGGGATACCAGTTAAAGATCAAAAAAGCCGACAAACCCGCGATGAATACTGCCGACAACACGATCATCAGCATATCCGAGTGAGTATAGCCGATCAGGAGAAAGGCGATCAGGATCACGAGGCTGACAGAAGCGGCCAGCCCGTCGAGCCCGTCAATCAGGTTCACGGCGTTGGTAAGGCCCACTACCGCAAAAACCGTAAAGGGTACGGCAAACCACCCCAAAACGACAGGGAAAGAGAAAAATACCCCGATGGAATCGATACAGATACCCTCCAGGCAGAGTAGCACTGAGGCGCTGATAATCCCGATGAATTTCGTACGCGGGGCGATATCTCTATGGTCATCCAGTACCCCTACCAAAAAGACCAGAAAAAGAGCAAAAAACGACAGCCAGTGCGCAACGACCAGGTCACTGAAAAAAAAAGGCGTGACTATGGCCGGCGCAAGGAAAAAACCTATCCCCCCGGCTCTCGGCGTAGGGGTTTTGTGCTGGCTGCGGCCATTGGGCATATCTACCAGCTTCCACTTTCGGGCGTTAAACCTCACAATGTCGATCAGTGCGATCGACAACAAAAATACCAGGCCGAAGGCGTATAATACTTGCATGAGACGGATACGCTTTAATCATTCAGGTATTTCAGGGTAACGAACGGCTGTGCAACCTTGGCAATCGTTTCAAGCGGCGAGGTCAGGTTATCCGCATTCACCTTGAACTCTTTCCATCCATCCGGTTGTACGTAGATCATATCGTTGGGCCTGAGCATCAGGGAGGCATATCTCATCGTATCGAAGTTTGTCAGATCCACACTCCGCATCACCATTCCGTTTCCGGGCTGGTTGGAAATGATGACAATATTCTCCCTCACGGCAGAATCAGTCAAATCCCCCGCAAAAGCAATCGCTTCAAACAGTGTCATTTTCTCTTTGTCCAGCGCCACGACACCGGGTTTGTTTACCTCACCCAGAACATATATCCTTTTGTTCAGCACTTCCAGGTAGATAGAAGGGGTTCTGAGGTATTTTTTGTAGGCATGGGTAATGCGGTCTGCCGCCTGCGTCTGAGTCAGCCCCGCCACTTTGACTTTTCCGATCAACGGCATCGTAATATACCCTGCCGCATTCACCAGAATACCTTTAGAGTTCATCTTCTGCCCCAGCTCCTGCAGCTGTACCGCTGCGCTCTGCTCCGGGTTTTTGTACAGGATGATATCCAGACGGTCCTGCGGAAGTATCCGGTATTCGATACTCTGGCTTGTGACTCTCTCCTGCTTGACCGCTTCATAGTTTTCTGTCTGCATCAGCTTGTAGTCCGAACCACCGGTGCATCCGGCCAACAGAAGCGATCCGGCCAGAGCTATCAATAGATTTTTCAGCATATCTTTCCCCTTTCTGCTTAAAAATAGTTACTGCATTTTACAATGTTTCATTTAAAATTGTGTTATTTTCAAAAAGTGTATGGTAGCTTTCTGTATTTTGTACCGCTTTGAGCGTCTCTGCCTGTTTCAAGCGGTGGATATCCGAACCCAGGAAATCGATCATCCCCGATCTGTTCAGAAAATCCGCTTTTGCTTTTGCATCCCTTCCGTAGTGGCCGCCCAGTGAATTCAAATTGACCTGAAAATAGATGCCTTTCTCTTTCATCATTTCATATTCGCTTTTCAAGTCTTTGATATACCGGTAACGTTCAGGGTGTGCCAGCATAGGCTTATAACCGGCTGCGACTATGTCAAAGATCATTGCATCAAACTGCAAAGGTTTAGCGATGTACGAAGTCTCTATGAGAAGATATTCTCCGATTGTCAGAAGATCCCCCTGATGCAAATGCTCGTAAAATCCGTCATCCAGGTAGTATTCCGCTGCGGCTTCGATCTCCATATCGATGCCCTCTTTTTCTGCAGTCTCCCTTAATGCTTTCAGCCCCTCCAGGATCACCCCGGGGGTATTGCGATAACCGTCTGACATGATATGCGGTGTCGTGATCACCCGCTGATATCCCAGCGCCGCCATCGCTTTCAGCAAGGCGATACTCTCTTCCATGTCTCTTGCACCGTCATCGATACCGGGTATCAGGTGGGAGTGTATATCTACGGAGAGAAGCGAACCTCTTTCCGCGGTCTCTGCCTCTTTTTTTTTACGGAAAAAAGAGAACATTATTTTTTATCTTCCTCATAATAACCATAACCGTAACCGTAACCATAGCCGTAACTGCCTGAACCGCACGGCAGATCGTTCAGGACGAGGCAAAGCCCCGACAATGCATTGAGTTCGGTGATCCTGTTCAGGTTGCCGACAAACTCTTTTTTCGAATAGCCCGACCGGAACAGGTACATATTCACATCGGCATGCTGCATCAGTATCCTTGCATCGGTCACCAGCCCGACCGGAGGGGTATCGAGGATCACAACATCATACACCTCTTTGAGTTTTTCCATCAGCACTTCCATCCGCTCGCTTTGAATCAGTTCGCTCGGATTCGGAGGAATCGGGCCGGAGGTGATCACATCCAGGTTCTCATATCCGCTCTGCTGGATCACTTCTGCAAAATCTGCATGGCCTGCCAGGAGAGAGCTGAGCCCTTTCCCCAGTTCGATCCCGAATCTTTCATGCAGTGTCGGCTTTCTTATATCGGTATTCAGAATCACGGTTCTTTTGCCGCTCAGGCTGATAATGGAAGCCAGGTTCATCGCCAGCGTTGTTTTCCCTTCCCCGCTGATCGTCGACGTCAGGGCGATCACCATATTTTTCTTTCCGCAGGAGAGGAACTGCAGGTTCGTTCTCAAATTTCTAAGGGCTTCGGATACGATGGATTTGGGAGAGCTGAAGACTATCACCTCTCCCTCTTTGATTTCCTCCATATGCGGGATACTTCCGAGTATGGGGAAATCGGTTCTGCTGTTCAGGTCCTCTTCGCCTTTGATACGGTTGTCAAAGAACTCTTTGATCATCGCAAAGGCAATACCGAGGATCAACCCGAGGATCAGTCCGACCAGTACGATCAGTTTTCTCTTCGGCTTGATCGGCTCCTTCGGGTAGAGCGCGTGATCGATCACACGGTTGCTGCTCACCGTCGTAGCTTTCAGCATCGCTGTTTCGGAACGCTTCTCAAGCAGGTAGGAGTAGATTTTCTCATTCACGACAAATTTACGCTGAAGCTGCCCGAACATCCTCTCATCGGCAGGAAGCTTTTCCAAAACCGCCCTGTGCGTTTCTATCGCATTCTCAAGCAGCGCTCTTTTCTCTTCCGTACTCTGTTTCAGGTTCTTCACCGTTGAAGTGATCGTTGCTTTCAGGGTACTGATCGTTTTGGACAGTTTGACCACTTCCGGATACATTTCCGTATAATCTTCCCGGAGAAGCTTTTTCTTGATCGTTGCATCCTGCAGTTTGCCGATCATCGCCGACAGACTCGGATCCGCGAATCCGAGGTTGGCGACAGAGACCGATTCCATATCTTTCCCGGTTTGGAGATATGTATAGAGTGTGCTTAACATCTCTTCTTGCATTTTTATCATGGAGAGTTTACTTTCATATTCACCGATCTTCTCTATCGCCTGTTTTGCTTTTGCACTCAGCGCTACCGTGTCGGTACTCCGCTTGAACTCTTCGAGCTTCATGGCCGAACTTTTCAGATTGTTGGCGATATACTTCAGCTGCTCATCGATAAACGCAAGTTTTTTCTCCGCTTCCAGTGTTTTGCTTTCAATGCTTTGCCGGATATAAGACTGTGCCAGGGCATCGGCAAATTCTCTTGCACGCAAAGCGACATTGTCTTCATAAGAAATCTTCAGCAGGCTGGAGTATTTGGAAGTCTGCTGTACGCTGATATTTTCCTGTGCTATCGACACGCTCTTTACAGGGTCATAGACAACAAACCTGTATTGACTCTCCTGCGCCTCCCTGAGACGCACAATGTTCAGGTGAAAATATTCGGTACTGACCTCTTCGCCGTACCGGTGTACCGCTTCATAGCTCCATTTTTCTCCGTTTTTGCCCAGCACATCTTCAACGACCAGGCGGTAGGAGGTTTCATCGATCGGATAAAGCTCGAACGAGACGCCGTACCCTCTGAGCATACCGACGTTAAAGGGGCTCTCTTTATAGAGTTCTGTCTCTTTGAACTTCCGTGTAGTGTAGTAGCGATGGGCAAGGTCAACTTCCCGGGCGGCTTTTTTCAACACAAACCTGGATTCGATAATCCCTATCTCTGTCTCCATACTGACGGTATCTGCCGACATCGCCATACTAAGTATGTCCCCGCTGTTGAATCCGCGCTTTTCCATGCCTACCTCCACGGTGGCGGAAGCCTGATAGATATCGGGTTTGAAATAGGCGATATAGCTGCTTATAAACAAAGAGATGACTACAAAAACAGCAATGATATATTTGTAGCGGTAGAGTGTAAACAAAATCTCTTTAATATCTATTTCATCTTCTTCAATCTGCTGGATCTTGTCTGTCATTTTTCCCCTCTGAAAATACTTTGAAAAGTTTTGATTTTACAGGTGTGAATTGTACTGTTTTTTCGGTAAAAATCCCCTATGCCAAACCCTGACTGGCTTTAATCTTGAGAATTCCGGGTAATTAGGGGTGAAAGAGGAAGACCCTCTTTCAGCGGCTAGAAATGGTATGTCGCCCCGATCGTCCATGCATCGGCATCCCGGTCGATCATCACGTCATCCATATCGCTTCCCAGAGACGTGTAATCCATAAAAAGCTCGATCTCTTCCGTTGCGGCATAGGAGATACCGAGCCCCCACTGGAAAGACTCCTCGCTGACATCGGTATCATCGATCTCCACATGGCCGTATCCGAGCAGCGCATAGATGCCTATCTCGTCACTGAGAGGGTACTGCGGCTTCACGAAGAGGCTGTAGCCTTCCAGCTCCACAACATCCGACTCTGCAAAGGTTGTTGTAAATCTTCCCTCCAGTGCCACGTAACGGTTCAGGCAATATCCCCCGATCAGGGCAACATTCCCCAGCCTGTCCTGCCCGGCCTCTTCATCAAAAAACGAAAGGTCTGTCTCTGCATCACGCGCACTTACCGCAGCAATCCCCAGCCCGAGATACATGCTGCGCTGACTTTCGCTCACGATCGGCGTCTCCACAACAGGTTCGACTACCGGTTCTACCGGTACGATATCTCCCCCTGCCGTCAGCAGACCACTCAATGCCATTGTTGTTACAAGTAACTTTTTCATTCCATTACCCCTTTCTTATTTTTATCTTCCCTTATTTTAACACAAAAACATA
>JBEWPY010000065.1:0-10353 GCA_047689495.1 Candidatus Sulfurovum profundilacunae
ATAGGCATTGAGCTCTTTTTCTGCCCGGGTATACACTCTGTCACTGATTTTTTCTTCCATGGCTTCATTGATGATCGATGCGCTGATCATTCCTGCGCCTACGGTATTGTTCGTGTATCTGTCAATGATAATGAAGCTTCCTGTATATCTGTTATTGTGATACGGGTCTATCGCTATCTGTCTATCCAAAGAAAGTGTGCATTTTGCAATGTCATTAAGCTCGAGCGTATGTGCATCAAGCTCGTCGAACGTATTGATATCTTTTTTATATTCAATGGATTTGAATGTGCCGTTGATGACCGAAGTGGCACGTTTGATGATATAGTTTTGGTTCAGTTTCATCGGCTCTTCGCTCATCCAGACGACCATCACGCTGAACTTGTTGGAAACCTCCGGAATATCCGATGATTTGACGATCATGTCTCCGCGGCTGATATCGATCTCATCCTCCAGGGTCAGAGTCGCTGCCATAGGAGAGTAAGCTTTGCTTGCCGTGTTCAGTGCCAAGTGCTCAGTGTTCAGATTGGCTGCCGTCGGCAATATGATTTGTTTGACCTTGCTGGTCTTGCGCGAAGGCAGTACTGTGATCTCGTCACCAACACTGATCTCCCCGCTCGCTATCGTGCCACAGAAGCCTCTGAAGTTCAGATGCGGCCTGTTGACGTACTGTACCGGCAACCTGAAGTGGTTGTTTTCATTTTTAGAGATATCGAGGGTATCCAGAAGTTCCATCAGCGGCTCATCTGCATACCAGCTGCATCGTTCAGAGTTAGTGACGATATTGTCTCCGTCCAGTGCCGAGATAGGGATATAGCGAAACTCGATATCTTTGTGGTGCGGAAGATTTGGGATAAGCGCTTCATACTCTTCTTTGATCTCTTCAAATCTCTTTTGCGAGAAGCCAAGCAGGTCCATCTTGTTGATCGCAACAATGATCTTTTTGATCCCAAGCACTGAAGAGATGTAAGAGTGCCTTTTGGTCTGTGTCAGAACCCCCTGTCTTGCATCGATCAGGATGATGGCTACATCGGCGGTACTTGCACCCGTCGCCATATTGCGCGTGTATTGTTCATGCCCGGGAGTGTCGGCAATGATGAATTTGCGTTTGTCTGTGGAGAAAAAGCGGTAGGCGACATCGATGGTGATGCCCTGTTCCCTTTCGCTTGCCAATCCGTCAACCAAAAGCGCGAGATCGATCCTGTCTCCGGTCGTTCCGCTTTTTTTGGAGTCTTTTTCGATCGCACTCAATTGATCTTCAAAGATCATTTTGCTGTCATAGAGCAATCTTCCGATCAGTGTACTTTTCCCGTCATCCACACTTCCGCAGGTGATGAATCTCAGTATCTCTTTGTTTTCATGTTCTTTGAGATAGGCTTCGATGCCTATCGTCGATAGTCAATGGTCAATCGTCGATTGATTATTTTCCATTGTCATTTTCCTGCTTATTGATACTATATACTTCACTATTGACGATTGACCATCGACAATCGACTGAAGGCTACTAGAAGTAGCCTTCCTGCTTTTTCTTCTCCATACTTGCATCACCGTCACTGTCGATGAGCCTTCCCTGCCTTTCGCTGGTTGTGGTCAGCAGCATCTCCTGGATGATCTCGGGAAGGGTAGAAGCTTCGGAGCGGATCGCTCCGGTCAAAGGGTAGCATCCGAGTGTCCGGAAGCGTACCGTTTCCTCTTTGGCGGTGGCTGTAAGTTCAGCCGGCATTCTCTCATCATCAACCATGATAAGGGTGCCCATATATTCGACTACAGGCCGTTTCTTGGCAAAATAAAGCTTGGGGATCGGTATCTGTTCCAGATAGATATACTGCCAGATATCCAGTTCGGTCCAGTTGCTCAACGGGAAGACGCGGATCGATTCTTCCTGTTTATGACGCCCGTTGTAGATATTCCACAGTTCGGGTCTCTGGTTTTTGGGGTCCCATCGGTGGTGTTCATCGCGGAAGGAGTAGATACGCTCTTTTGCACGGCTCTTCTCCTCATCACGTCTTGCTCCGCCGAATACCGCATCGAACTTATAGATATCCAGCATCTGTCTGAGCCCTTCGGTTTTCATGATATCCGTGTGCAGTGCCGAACCGTGCCTGAAGGGCGATATGTCCATCTCGTCCCCTTTGGGATTGGAGTAGACGATCAGTTCCATCCCTACTTCTTTGGCGCGGCGGTCGCGGAATTCGATCATCTCTTTGAATTTCCACCTGGTGTCTACGTGAACAAGCGGCAGCGGCGGAGGGGCAGGGTAGAATGCTTTTTGAAGCAGGTGCAGCATGACCGAAGAGTCTTTGCCTACACTGTAAAGCATGGCAGGGTTTTGAAACTCAGCGACCACTTCACGCATGATGTGTATGGACTCTGCTTCGAGCTGTTTGAGGTGCGTCATTCTGTGATGATCAATAGTCATAAATTATTTCCTGTACTTTTGAAGATACCAATCAATGGTTTTTATAATACCCGTATCGAAATTTTCATCTGCTTTCCATCCCAGCGTATTTTCCAGTTTGCCTGCGTCGATCGCATAGCGCCTGTCATGTCCGGCCCTGTCTTCTACAAAAGTGATGAGTTCTTTATGGCTTTTGCCGTCTGCCCGGGGAACCTTCTCATCCAGTATGGCGCATATCCTGTCAACGATCTGAAGGTTGGTACGTTCGTTCCTCCCCCCTATGTTATACACATTGCCCTGCACCCCTGAATGGTAGACAAGGTCTATCCCTTTGCAGTGGTCCAGTACATAGAGCCAGTCACGTACATTTTTACCATCGCCGTAGATCGGGATAGGTGTACCATTCAAGGCATTTCTGATAATAGTCGGTATCAGTTTTTCATCATGCTGTTTAGGCCCGTAGTTGTTGGAACAGTTTGTGATCACAGTATTGAGCCCATAGGTCTCCTGATAACTTCTTACTATCATGTCCGAACCGGCTTTCGAAGCGGAGTACGGAGAGTTTGGTGCATAGGGGGTTTCCTCGGTAAAGAGGCCCGTCTCACCCAGGGTACCGTACACTTCATCGGTTGAAATATGGTGGAACCGGCATCCCTGATAGCCTTCTTTATGCGAAAAAGGTTTTTCCATCCAGTGCCTGCAGGCTGTATCTATCAGGGTAAAGGTACCGTTGACATTGGTTTCGACAAAGATCCCGGGATTTCTGATAGAGTTATCGACATGGCTTTCCGCTGCAAAGTGGATTACTCCCCGAATGTCATACTCATGAAAAATGAACTCGACCAGTTCACGGTTGCAGATATCCCCTTTGATAAACTTATATCTCGGATTTTCTTCACACTCTCTGAGGTTTTCCGGGTTTCCGGCATAGGTTAGAAGATCTAAATTTATCAGACGGTATCCAGGGTACTTTTCTAAAAAATAGGGTACGAAATTTGAACCGATAAATCCTGCGGTTCCGGTAAGCAAAATTGACTGCATTATCTTCTTTCTCCCATTTCTTTCAAACATTCATCCAGAGAGTCTTTCCAGTAGGGTATAGTGATACCGAATGTTTTTTTGATCTTTGTTTTATCCAGAAGGCTGAAATGCGGCCTCTTGGCCGGTGTCGGATATTCTTCTGTTTCGATGGGTTTTATCTTACACTCCAGTTTTGCCATACGCATGATCTCTTTGGCAAAGTCATACCAGGAGAGTACCCCTTCATTGGAGTAATGGTAGATCTCCACTTTTTCGTTTTTGATCTGAGGCAGTATCTCAAGGATGGCTTTTGCCAGATCTTTTGCATAAGTCGGTGTACCGACCTGATCGCAGACAATCCCAAGCTCATCCTTTTCTTTGCCCAGGCGGAGCATTGTTTTTACAAAGTTGGCTCCGTAACTGCTATAAACCCATGAAGTTCTTATAATGATACCATTTTTAGGATTGATCTCCAAAAGCGCTTTTTCTCCATCCGTTTTTGTCTGACCGTATACACTGTCCGGACCGACACTATCCTCTTCGACATACGGCTTGTAATTTTTTCCGTCAAAGACATAATCTGTAGAGATATGGATCAGTTTTATCTCTTTCTCTTTTGCAATCTGGGCTAAGTGCTTGACTGCCAAATGGTTGATTCTATCTGCTGTCTCCATATCATCTTCTGCACAATCTACCGCTGTATATGCTGCACAGTTTATTATAATTTTTATCGATTTTTTTGCGATAAACTCCCGGATAGCTTCTTTATCGGTGATATCCAGCTCATCCCTGTCTGTAAAATAAAAATTATCATTTTGAGTATTAAATGTTACATCTTGAGTTAACTCTTTTATCTCTGAACCGAGTTGGCCCTTTGCCCCTGTTATCAAGATATTATGCATAATAGTTTATTCCGGACTCGAACAGGTCATCGGTTTGGCTGAGTTCGGGTTGTGCCTGATCTTTTTCGGATAGAATGATCTTGTCACAGGGGACTTTCCACTCTATGCCCAGACTTTTGTCATCAAAGGCGATACCCCTGTCATTCTCGGGAGAATAGTAGCTGTCGACCTTATAGGCAAAAACGGTATCTTCTTCAAGTACGACAAAACCATGGGCAAAACCGCGGGGGATGAACAGCTGACGTTTATTCTGACCGTCCAGTTCCACAGCTACATGTTTCCCAAAGGTAGGACTTCCTTTTCTGATATCTACAGCCACATCCAGAACAGATCCTCTAATGACACGTACCAGTTTTGTCTGAGCGAAAGGAGGAAGCTGGTAGTGAAGGCCTCTTAATACACCGTAATCACTTCTGGATTCGTTGTCTTGACAAAAATCTATCTTATATCCCAGAAACTCCTGGAGTTTGTCTGCCCGAAAAGTCTCTACGAAGTAGCCCCGTTCATCTCCCCAAACCTCGGGTTCACAGATGACAACATCCTGTATCTCTGTTCTTGTGAAAGTCATTGATAGTATTTTCCCTCTTTGGCCCTTTTGAGCAAATACTGGCCGTATTGGTTTTTCTTCAGGGGTTGCGCAAGGCTTAGCAGCTTCTCTTTGGAGATATATCCCATTTCATAGGCTATCTCTTCGATACAAGCGACTTTAAGCCCCTGTCTTTGCTCTATCGTACGGATAAAGTTTCCCGCTTCCAGAAGCGATTCATGGGTGCCTGTATCGAGCCATGCGTAACCGCGTCCCATTGTTTCAACTTTGAGACGGTCCTCCTCCAGATACATCTGGTTCAGTGTTGTAATTTCCAGTTCTCCTCTCTCGCTTGGCTTCACTGCTTTTGCTTTTTCTGTTACATCATGGGGATAGAAGTAGAGTCCTACAACCGCATAGTTGCTTTTCGGCTCTTTCGGTTTCTCCTCAATGCTTATCACTCTTCCCGATGTATCAAACTCTGCTACTCCGTAACGCTGGGGATCGTTGACATAATATCCAAAGACAGTAGCGCTGTCCTGTCCCCGGACATTTTTGACACTTGCCGCAAGCATATCCGTCATGCCGTGGCCATAGAAGATGTTGTCTCCCAGTACAAGGCAGACATCGTCACCGTCCAGGAATGTTTCTCCCAGGATAAATGCCTGCGCAAGACCGTCCGGAGAAGGCTGGATAACATATTCAAACTTCATACCGATTTCACTGCCATCTCCCAG
Source organism: Candidatus Sulfurovum profundilacunae (assembly GCA_047689495.1). Lineage (GTDB taxonomy): Bacteria > Campylobacterota > Campylobacteria > Campylobacterales > Sulfurovaceae > Sulfurovum > Sulfurovum profundilacunae. The sequence goes on from JBEWPY010000065.1 coordinate 5,581, forward strand.
AAGTTCTTCAAATCTCGGCAGGTCTTCGGGGGTAGAGATGATGAGTACCTCTCTTATCCCTGCAAGCATCAGTACAGATAAGGGATAATAGATCATCGGTTTATCATAGACCGGTGTTAGTTGTTTGCTGACTCCTCTTGTGATCGGATAGAGTCTTGTACCGCTTCCCCCGGCTAATATAATCCCTTTCATCTTCTTCCTTGGAACATGTCATAAAAAAAGTTCGTAGCTTCAACAAACCCGTCAACAGATCCGCAGTCAAAACGCCGGCCTTTGAATTTGTAAGCGATCACTTTACCCTGTTTCGCCTGTTCAAGCAGTGCATCGGTGATCTGTATCTCTCCGCCTTTGCCCGGCCTCGTTTCTCTGAGGATATCAAAGATATCCGGTGTGAGGATATAACGTCCGATGATCGCCATATTGGTCGGGGCATCTTTGGGGTCAGGTTTTTCCACCATATCCGTGACCCTGTAGGTATCATCGGTGTTATCAACCAGGTTCCCTGCAATGACACCGTATTTGTCGGTTTGATCCATCGGAACTTCTTCGATGGCTACGATGGAGCACTGATATTTTTCATAGACCTCGATCATCTGTTTCAGAACGCCATCACGATCGTTGCTGCAAAGATCATCAGCGAGTATCACGGCAAACGGTTCATTGCCTATCAGTGTTTCTCCGGTAAGGATGGCATGACCCAGTCCTTTCATCTCTGTCTGTCTGGTATAGGAGAAGGTGCACCGGTCGATAAGCGAACGTATCTCATGGAGCAAGGGTTCTTTGCTGGTATCTTTGATCTGGTGTTCAAGCTCATAAGAGATATCGAAGTGATCCTCGATCGCCCGTTTCCCCCTGCCTGTAACGAACGCCATCGTGAGGATATCGGCTTCTACCGCTTCTTCAACGCCATACTGGATAAGGGGTTTGGTCAGTACCGGGAGCATCTCTTTCGGGGTGGCTTTGGTCGCAGGCAGGAAGCGTGTTCCGTAGCCTGCTGCCGGGAATAGGCATTTGTTAATCATTTTCTCTTCCTTTTTTATCATTGGTTAATTTTTTCAGTTTCTTTTTCAGGATATCTTTCCCGTCTTCCACCCCCGGTTGATCATAGGCATTGACATCCATAAGCTCGGCAACCAGCGACGTAAGCAGTTCATAATAATAGATCAGGGAGCCTATAGAGCGTTCATCTATTTTGGGCAGGGTAATGCTGTCAAGAGGGATACCCCCTTCGTTATCCAGCGATTCCAGTACCGAGTCGCATTGAAGGTTGATGAGTGCATTGAAAGAGAGATCATTCAGGATATCCAATGATTCCAAATGCGGCAAAGAGACATCCGGAATATGGATGCCGTCTTCAAAATTTTCAATTTTGATAAACGTGACCGATTTGTCCCTGGTACCGTCAGTCAGCAGCTGCAAAAAGGAGTGCTGGTCCTTGGGGCCGATCAGGCCGATGGGGGTCAGCCCGACATGAAACGCAGAATTTCTCTGGTGTTTCCCCAGGCTTTCGCCCCAGAGCTGCACATACCACTCACAAAAATATTTGAGCGTCTCGGAGTAGGCGAAGAGACAGTTGATATTGTATCTGGCATGGTTTTTGGCGTAAAAAACCGCTTTTTTAAGGAGTGTTTCCTGTATGTAGCCCTGCTTGAAAAAACTCTCTTTGACCTGTTTTGCCCCTTCCAGTAAAGCGGTAATATCAACGCCGCAAAGAGCCAAAGGCACCAACCCCACTGCAGAGAGGACGGAGAAACGTCCTCCCACATTTTCGGGAATATGCAATACCGGGGCACCCCTCTCATTGGCATACCTCTCCAGGGCCGAACCGGGATCTGTGATAAAAGTGTATGATGCCATGTCGGGGTGGAGTGAATAGACATATTTATAAATGGAGAAAGTCTCTATCGTTGTCCCTGATTTGGAGATCACGATAAAATGTGTTGTGTCAAGGTCGATCTGCCGAAGGGTTGCCTTGATATCGATAGGGTCGGTACTCTCGAACGTATAGAGTCTGCGTTTAAGCTCCTGCGCAGGTTGAAGAAATTCATACACTGCTTTTGCTCCCAGGGCACTGCCGCCAATCCCTATGATGACAATGCTCTCTATCTTCTCGGGGATCTGTTTCGCGTATTCCAAAAGGGGTCTGATCTCCCGGTCCGGGAGTGCATAGTAGCCTACATGATCAAGCTCTTTGCTGATCGCGTCAAGTGCATGTGCCTGTGCCTTTGGATGGTCGGATACAAAATAGAGTCTGTTTTTCACAGTTGCGCCTTTGCCGTTTCGATCAGTTTTTTCACATGGGCCTGATAAGTGTTTGCCAATGCTTTGTCGGTAGATTCAAACCGTGTGACAAGGACAGGGGTGGTATTGCTTGCCCTGACCAGCCCCCATCCTTTTTCAAAGTTGATCCTTACCCCGTCGATATCGATGATATTTTTTATGACAGGAAATGCTTCGGGCGGGTTCTTCAGAAGTTCTTTGACCCTGTCCATGATAAGAAATTTCTCTTCTTCCGTGGTTTCGATTTTGATCTCTTCGGTTGAAAAGACTTCCGGAAGATGGTCTATCTCTTCATCGATATCGATACCGTCGGCGACGAGCTCCAGCATTCTCAGCGTGGCATAGATCGCGTCATCATATCCGAAGTAACGGTGCCTGAAGAAGATATGCCCGCTTACTTCGCATGCCAGGTCGGCATGGGTCTCTTTCATCTTCACTTTGAGGTTGGAGTGCCCTGTTTTGTACATGATGGTCTTTGCGCCGCGCCGTTCCAGTTCGTCATACATCACTTGTGAACATTTGACTTCCCCGATGACGGTCGGATTTTCCATCTTCATTGCAAAGAGCAGTGCCATTTGATCGCCTTTGATATTGTGTTTGTGTGTCAGTACGGCGATACGGTCCGCATCTCCGTCATAGGCAAAAGCGATATCTCCCTCTCTGGCGAGCTCTTTTTTTACATCTTCAAGGTTTTTTTCTACAGAAGGGTCGGGGTGATGGTTGGGGAAGGTGCCGTCGGGTTCGCAGTAGAGGGCAGTATAGTTCAGATCAAGGGCGTCGAAGATATCCGTGATCACCGTCCCCGCGACCCCGTTTCCGCAATCTATCACAATCTTTTTCTCCAACCCTTTTAAATGCGCAAATTCGCGGACCATGAAATTGATATAGGGTGTTTTGGCATCTATCTCTGTTTTTGCGGTGTTCTCCGGGATCGTCCGGTCCTGGCTTCGGATAATCTCGTCACCCAATGCATAGATCTCTTTTCCGAAGAAAGGTGCCCGACCGACCGTGATCTTGAAGCCGTTGTATTCACCGGGGTTGTGGGAACCGGTGATCATGATTGATGCATCGGGAGATGCCTCTGAGTGAGGAGTGAGGAGTGAGGAGTGAGGAGTGAAGGTTGAAATGGGTTGGTAGTTTGTAAAATAATTTACCGGGGTGGCGACGAGTCCCATATCCAGGACTTTGCATCCTGCGGCATTGAGCCCTGAAGCGAGGTAGTCCCGAAGGAGCGGGGAGTGAGAACGGGCATCATACCCTATCGCTACGATTTTCTCCCCTTCTATTTTCTGTCCGAGACAGTATCCTATCAGTTTGACACTCTGTTCATTGAGCTCCTCTTTATAGATACCTCTGATATCATACTCTCTGAAAATTGATTTTTTGATCATTCTTATCCTTCATTTTCGTCATATCCGTCAGGATTAAGTGATTGCCAGCGCCATGCATCGCTGCACATGTCATCAATGTTTTTGGCCGCCTCCCAGCCTAAAATCTCTTTGGCATAACCCGGGTCGGCAAAACACTCTGCGATATCCCCGCCCCTTCTCGCTGTAACCTGATAAGGAACTTTTCGGCCGGATGCTTTTTCAAAGGCTTTGACCATCTCCAGCACCGAATAGCCTTGCCCGGTACCCAGGTTCACCGTCAGGACCTTGTTGATATCCTCAAGCCTTTCCAATGCTTTCACATGCCCGGCAGCCAGATCCATCACATGGATGTAGTCTCTGACCCCTGTCCCGTCAGGGGTATCATAATTGTCTCCGAAAATACTGAGGCAGGCTCTTTTGCCTACCGCTACCTGGGCGATAAACGGCATGAGGTTATTGGGAATGCCGTGGGGATCCTCGCCTATCATTCCCGAAGGATGGGCGCCTACAGGGTTGAAATATCTTAGCAAAACGACATTCCACTCATGATCAGAAGTATAGAGGTCACGCAGGATCTCTTCAACAAACAGTTTGCTTTTTCCATAAGGATTAGTCGGCGCAAGCGGAAAGTCCTCTTTGATGGGCGTCGTATGAGGATCACCGTAAACGGTCGCGGAGGAGCTGAAGACAATGGATCTGCAGTGATGCTGCTGCATCACTTCGCATAAAACCGCTGTACCGTGTACGTTGTTGTCATAATATCTGAGCGGATGTTCGACGGATTCGCCTACCGCTTTGAGGCCGGCAAAATGAATGACGGCAGCGATGTCATTTTTTTCAAACACGGCATGAAGCTCTTTGGGGTTACGGATATCGCCTTCTATAAAGGGTATCTTTTTCCCCGTGATCTTCTCGACTCTGCGGATACTCTCTCTGGAAGCATTGGAGAGGTTATCGAAAACAAGAATATCATAACCCGCTTCCAGAAGAAGGATACAGGTATGTGATCCGATATAGCCTGCGCCGCCTGTCACTAAAATTGTCATGAAAAATGCTGCCCCTTTTTTTAGGATATATTATATCAAAAGCTTCTAAACCCTAAGAATGTGAGTGGAAAAGAATG
>JBEWPY010000066.1:0-3950 GCA_047689495.1 Candidatus Sulfurovum profundilacunae
AAGGTATAATATCCATTATCAAAAAGAAGGTTTGCCATGAAAAATTTCGGCTTGGATATCTGGAGTGATGACAACTTCATTATCAAAGAAGATACAATCAATGTCAATTACGGCCTGCAGCCCTCTTTGCTTGAGATCTCTCAGGCGATACGCAGCAGAGGGTATAAAGGGCCCCTCCTTTTACGTTTTCCCCATTTGATCCAAAAACAGATAGCTACCCTTTTTCATACATTCGACCAGGCAAAAAAAACATTTAATTACACCGGAAACTTTCATGCGGTCTTTCCTCTGAAGGTCAATCAGTTCCCCAACTTCATCCATGCGCTTATGGATGTCTCAAAAACATACAATTACGGCCTTGAAGCCGGCAGTAAAGCAGAACTGATCATTGCAATGAGCATGACACCTCTCGGCGCTCCTGTCACAGTGAACGGATTTAAAGACAAAGAGATGATCTCACTCTGCTTCATCGCAGCAAAAATGGGGCACAATATCACTATTACCATCGAAGGGGTAGATGAGCTTGAAAGCATCATAAACGTCCATGAAGAGTTCAATACGGAAGGAACTGCTTCCATCCTGCCCAAAATTGGCGTACGTATCCGCTTGCACAGTTCTGGGATAGGTATCTGGGCAAAAAGCGGCGGATACCACTCCAAGTTCGGGCTGACCGCAACAGAACTTTTGGAAGCGTATGAGATGTTGAACAGACACAACCTGCTGGAGCATCTCTGGATGATCCATTTTCATATCGGTTCCCAGATGGGTGATATCGCGCCGCTCAAAAAAGCACTGCGTGAAGCCGGCAATATCTATGCCGAACTCAAAAAACGGGGTGCGGACCACCTCAGCGCTATCAATATTGGCGGAGGTTTGGCTGTCGAGTATTCTCAGCATACCCATACCAAAGAGAGAAATTACTCGCTGGATGAATTTGCCAATGATGTGATCTACCTGATGCAGGAGATTTCCCGGAACAAAGGGGTGCCGCAACCGGATATTTTTACCGAATCGGGCCGGTATATTGCTGCTTCTCACTCTGTGCTGATCGCACCCGTACTGGAGCTGTTCAGTCAAGAGTACCATGAAAAGTGCCTGAGACTCAAACCGGTCAACCCCCCTCTCATCCAGGAGCTTTTTGATCTATACACCTCTCTGCAGCGATCCAATGCCAGAGAGTATCTGCATGATGCACTGGATCACATGGAGAGTCTGCTTACCCTTTTTGATCTTGGATACATCGATCTTGAAGACCGTTCCAATACTGAAACCCTGGTCAACCTGATCATCAAAAAAGCCATCAGCCTGCTCAAAAGCGAAGGCACCAATGAACTTCAAAAGATACAAGAACGCATCCAGGAAAAATACCTTGTAAACTTTTCAGCCTTCCAGTCACTGCCGGACTTCTGGGGTCTGGACCAGGACTTTCCTATCATGCCGCTCTCACATCTGAATTGCAAACCGACCAATTCCGCAAGTATCTGGGATATCACCTGCGACAGTGACGGCGAAATAGGATTTGACCGTAACCACCCTCTGTACCTGCATGATATCGACCTGGACAAAGAGGAGTATTTCCTCGGCTTTTTCCTCACCGGAGCCTATCAGGAAGTACTGGGGATGAAACACAACCTCTTTACCCATCCGTCAGAGTGTGTGATACGTTTCGACAAAGAGGGCCGATACATGATAGATGATCTCATCGAAGCACAAAACCTTTTGGATGTTCTGGACGACCTTGATTACGATACCGGTCATATCGATAAAATCCTGAAGCAGCGTATCGAACTTTCTGAGCAGCTCAGTGCAGAAGAAAAGAATGAGCTTTTGGGCAAGCTTTATCTATATTTAAGTGAAAATAGTTATCTTAAGACGACACAAGCGATTGAAGCGTCCGGCTGAGCAGTTGGATAGAAAATGAGGAGTAATTTTGAACGCATTCAGCCTTATCAGAGAAGATTTTAGCAACGTCAAACAAAACGACCCGGCCCTCCATTCCACTTTTGAACTCTTTTTTAACTATCCGGGGCTCTGGGCACTTTTATTTTACCGTCTCTCGCACGGGCTTTATACCAAAGGACTGCGTTTTCTCCCGCGATTGATCTCGGCGATCGGCCAGTTCCTTACCACGATCGATATCCATCCTGCTGCACAGGTTGGGCGGAGAGTTTTCATCGATCACGGTGTAGGTGTAGTGATCGGCGAGACAGCCATCATAGGAGATGATGTCCTGATCTATCAGCAAGTGACACTCGGCGGGGTAAGCCTCACACAGGGGAAACGACACCCGACCATTGGGAAGAATGTGGTGATCGGTGCAGGGGCAAAAGTACTGGGAAACATCATGATAGGCGATGATGCCAAGATCGGGGCAAACTCCGTAGTGGTCAAGGATGTACCCGGCGGTGCTACCGCAGTCGGCATCCCGGCCCGTGTTCTTCAGAGTGCAATTACGGACACCAAACTGAACCACAGTGCAATCCCTGATGTCAATAAAGAGATCTTTGAATACCTTCTCAAGCGTATCGAAGTACTGGAAGAAGCACTGCCTAAAACAAAGCAGAAAAATATTAAAGAGAAAGACCATGTGCTGGATGAAGAATATGACAACTTCATCCACAGTATGGACTGATCCTGCTATGACAAGAGGCATATTAAAACCTCCAGTTTCACTTTCTATTTTTTTTACACACTTTCTGCTATAATTGCAGGATTTTTGATTTTAATTATATATAAGGGTTATCATGCTTTCAGATCGTATACAGACACTGTCACCTTCATTGACTATCGCTATCTCTTCACTCGCAAGAGACCTCAAAGCTCAAGGGAAAGATATTCTTTCCTTCTCTGCAGGCGAACCGGACTTCGGTACACCGCAAAAGATTAAAGATGAGGCTATCAAAGCCATCAATGAAGGATTTACACAATATACTGCCGTGCCGGGTATCCCGGAAGTACTGCAGGCTATTGCAGATAAACTCAAAAGAGACAACAACCTTGACTATGAACCCTCGGATATTATTGTCAGCAATGGTGCCAAACAGTCGCTTTTCAACCTTTTCCAGGCGACATTGAATCCCGGTGACGAAGTGATCATTCCCGCTCCGTACTGGGTAACGTATCCTGAGCTGGTAAAGTATGCAGGGGCGACACCGGTATTTATCGAAACCGATGAGATCGGGAAATTCAAGATCAATGCGGATCAGCTCAAAGCTGTGATCACACCAAAAACAAAGATGATTATCCTTACGACGCCATCCAATCCTACCGGTTCGGTTTTCTCCAGAGAAGAGCTGGAATCACTTGCAGAAGTCCTCAAGGGGACCGATATCATCGTAGTGAGTGACGAGATGTATGAAAAACTTATCTACGGTATCGATTTTGTTGCTACTGCAAGCATCAGCGAAGATATGTATCAAAGAACTGTGACGATCAATGGCCTGAGCAAGTCTGTCGCAATGACAGGCTGGCGTTTTGGATATCTCGCTACACCAAACAAGGAACTCATTTCGGCAATGAACAAGCTTCAGAGCCAAAGTACATCGAATATCAATTCTATCACGCAAAAAGCAGCCATCCCTGCACTCAAAGGCGAGGTAGACAGAGAGATTCGAGAGATGAGAAAGGCCTTTGATGCAAGAGCCACTGAAGCCGTAAAACTCTTCAATGAGATCGATGGCTTAAGCGTACTGAAACCGCAGGGGGCTTTCTATCTCTTTGTCAATATCAAAGAGGTATCCAATGACTCTATCGAGTTCTGTAAAGAGCTTCTGCAGGCTACCGGTGTCGCCGTAGTGCCGGGGATCGGATTTGGGGCCGAAGGCTACTTCAGATTCTCTTTTGCGACAGATATGATAACGATACGGGAAGGGATCAGGCGTATCGAAAAATTCATAGAGAGCAAACGGAAATAGAGCGTTTAGCGTGTAGCGTGTAGCGTGTAGCGTGTA
>JBEWPY010000066.1:4050-10349 GCA_047689495.1 Candidatus Sulfurovum profundilacunae
TAGCGTGTAGCGTGTAGCGTGTAGCGTGTAAAATGCTGACGCTTTTTTCCTTAAAAAAATCTGTAAGTTGGGAGCCTCACCCCGACGATTACATGACTCTTCCCTATCAGAAAAATCATTCAATGCTTTAATCGTTCTATCATTCCAAAGTTCAAGCTTAATAAACTTACCCTCTGAACGCTACACGCTGAACACTGAACGCTTTATCTCTTCTTCGTCATATTTTCCAAAGCGAACCAGATCAATCCGATGACGGTAAAAAGAATGAGCGGCGCGATCCAGGGGTGCGTTTTGATATACCCGAAAAACGCGATGATCTTCTCGCTGGCGAAATAGGCACTTAACCCTATCGTGAGAACAAAAACGATCGTTGCAAAAATATTGAAAAAGACGAACTTTTTAAAATCATACTTTGCCAACGCCATGGAGATGGGAACCAACGTTTTTACCCCATAGATAAACTTCTGTATAAAGATCGCCAGGATACCGTATTTTCGCATGATCAGCGTAGCAAGTGCCACTTTGCGTTTATGTTTTGCATAATAGGGCTGTATCTGCTTTTTCTGGTATTTCCCCAGGTAAAAAAGAAAATTGTCTCCTAGGAAGTTGGAGATCATAGCAATAACCAGTGCAGTGGTCAGATCCATATTTCCCATAAAGGAGAAGACTCCGGCAGCCGCTACGATAAAAAGAGATCCCCCAAAAGCAAAAAATGCCACGGCAAGGTACCCCCACGTCTCCAATGAAGAAAAATCCATGATGCTTTAATTCCTTCCAATCCCAGCTGGCGTAAGTGTTGTCACTGAACATTTGGTGTACAGATGCGAAGGCGTGCAATATTGCGAAGCAACACGCCGAGAGCATCGTCCGCACACTTGTGAAGTGACGATTTTTTGCCTACTTTTTTCTAAAAAAAGTAGAGAAGCCTACCTCTTTCTGTCTTAAAAGTATGGAATAACTATGTTAAATTTTAAACTTCCGCCATATCCTCATTCGAGAATGAAGATTAGCTACATATTTTTACAGTAAGCAATCATATCTAAAATAGGTTAATGTTATAATCCCGTCTATGATCGATACACTCATGAGCCTCATCTTTGTCTATGTTTTCATCTTTCTCGGCTATATCGCCAAACGCATTTTTGGCGAGGATATGAACTCCAGGACATTGACACTCTTTTCTGTCTATTTTCTGCAGCCCTTCGTAACCGTATGGGGATTCAGTACGGCCAGACTGGAGCTTGCCCATATCTACACGCCGCTTGTCTATCTCGGGATCATTTTTCTTCTGCTTCTGCCGACCATTGCGCTGGGAAAGATCCTCTTTAGCGACCCCAAAGAGCGTTCCATCTTTTCGATTGCAGGATTTGTAGGCAATACAGGCAATATCGGTATCCCGCTCGGTATCGCACTTTTTGGGGAAGCGAGCGTTATCTATACGACGTTGATCAACATTGCCAATGTCTTTGTGGTCTATATCATCGGTGTCTATATCTACTCCCGCGGCTCGTTCAGTATCAAAGAGTCGCTTTCAAATATCATCAAGATCCCCATTATCCCCGCTTCCATCGTAGCAATCCTGATCAATATCTATGAGATCCCCCTGAGCCCCCAGATAGAAGAGTTTTTCAAGATGGGTGCCTATGGCGGGATCGTTCTGCAGCTTTTTCTGCTCGGGACATTCCTGCAGGGTATCAGATTCAATGAGCTTCGTCCGCTTCTGCTGGTCGGTACGCTTTCACAGAAGTTTATCCTGGTACCGCTTTTCAGTGCTACGATACTCTGCTTCACCTCTCTGCCGCTTTTCGTGCAGGGCGTGATACTGATGGAGATGATGGTGCCTCTGGCAGTGGCCAATATCAATCTCGCTTCGCTGTATGACTGCCGCCCCAAAGATGTGACTTCGCTGATCATGATCAGCACCCTGCTCTTTATTCCTATGCTTTTTGTACTGAGCAGCATCATGAACCGCTTCTATTTGTGATAAAATAATACAGATTTTTTTAGGAGAAGCCTATGTCTTACAATACCCTCATTATCGGTGCAGGCGGTGTCGGGAATGTTGTTGCGTTTAAATGTGCGATGAATGCAGAAACTTTCGGAAATATCACACTGGCAAGCCGTACAGTCAGAAAATGCGATGAGATCGCTGCCCATGCCAAAGAGCGTCTCGGCGTACAGATCGCTACAGCAGGAGTCGATGCGGACAGCGTCCCGGAGCTGGTGGAACTGATCATGAAAACAGATGCGGACATTGTCATCAACGTGGCATTGCCGTATCAAGACCTGACGATCATGGATGCGTGTATACAGTGCGGGGTTGACTACCTTGATACTGCGAACTATGAGCACCCCGATGAAGCAAAGTTTGAGTACAAAGAGCAGTGGGCGAGAGACGGGAAGTTCAAAAATGCCGATATCATGGGGCTGCTCGGAAGCGGTTTTGACCCGGGCGTGACCAATGTCTTCTGCGCCTATGCACAGAAACACTATTTCGACGAGATACATACCATCGATATCCTTGACTGTAATGCCGGGGACCACGGCTACCCGTTCGCAACCAACTTCAACCCGGAAATCAACCTTCGTGAAGTCAGTGCAAAAGGCAGATACTGGCAGCTGAATGAGGAAAAGGGGAAAGGAGAGTGGATCGAGACGGAACCGATGGAGATCATGCAGGTATGGGACTATCCGGAAGTGGGACCGAAAGACAGTTACCTGCTCTACCATGAGGAGATGGAGTCACTGGTCAAACATATCAAAGGCTTGAAGCGCATCAGGTTCTTTATGACTTTCGGAGAGAGCTACCTGACGCACATGAAGTGTCTGGAAAACGTAGGAATGCTCGGGATCGATCCGGTGGAGCACAAAGGAGAGAAGATCATCCCTATCGAATTCCTCAAAACCCTGCTTCCGGATCCGGCAAGTCTCGGGCCGCGTACCAAAGGAAAAACCAATATCGGTGTCTTTGCCAAAGGGATCAAAGACGGTAACCCCCAAACGGTCTATATCTACCAGGTAAGCGACCATGAGAAGTGCTATGCAGAGGTGATGAGCCAGGCGGTCAGCTACACGACCGGCGTGCCTGCGATGATCGGTGCCAAACTGATGCTTGAAGGCATATGGCAGGGGACCGGTGTCTATAATATGGAAGAGTTCGACCCCGATCCGTTTATGGAAGAGCTGATGAAACAGGGGCTTCCGTGGCAGGTGATGGAACTGGAATCCCATGAGGACTTCAGGGTTGATGCCTGATGTCTGAAACAGGAAGCTTTTCAGGCTTTCCCAAAGAGGGGATCCGGTTTCTGGAAAACATTATCCAGAACAACTCCAAGGAGTGGCCGGATGCCCACAGGGAGGAGTATGAAAGAGATATCGTAGCACCCAACAGGGCTTATGTGGAAGAGATGGGAGAGCACCTCCAGATACTGGTCCCGACGATCAACGCGATCCCGAAGGTCAACAAATCGCTCTTCCGTATCTACCGCGATGCACGGTTTCACCTGGATGATCCCATCAAAGAGCGTATCGGTATCATCTTTTGGCAGGGTGCAGGCCACCGTATGCAAAGCAGCAGTTTCTACATGCACTATGCCCCCTCGGAAGTTTTTGTTGCCGCAGGGATACGCAGCTTCAAGCCGCCTCTGCTTTCAACCTATCGCGAATACATTAAAAATGATGCGAAACGCGAAGCGCTGCACCGCATACTCGAAGCGCTCAAGGAGAAAGGCTATCTTGTTCCCGAGCCGGAGTATAAACGCCTCCCGAACGAGTTTGAGAGTGAACCGACCTTCGGCTACCTGACACGATACCGTTCGATGTATGCCTATACCACATTCAAACCGGACAAGGTCTTCCACTCCGAAAAGATCATCGAAAGAAACTTTAAAATCTATGAAGAGATGTTTCCTCTCCAGCAGTGGGTCTATGAGCTGACACTGTATGCCTCTATCACCAACCCGGGTGATAAGGCTTAAGCGCGATCATACTCATGAACCTGCCGCTGCACCCCTGCTCTTTCCGGTAAGAGAAAAATCTCTCTGCTTCGCAGGAAGTACACTTCCCGCTCATTTCGATATTTTCAGACTTCACTCCGGCATCAAGAATCTGTTTTCGGTTGATCAGGGGGAGATCAAGCATGTACTTTTCCCCTTTGCGGTCATAGGTCTCTTCGTCTTCAAAGTGACCTGCCACCTCTTCTCCCACTTCATAACAGCAGCGTCCTATCGACGGGGCGATAAATGCTGCGATATCATCAGGATCGGAGCCAAACTCCTCTCCCATCTTTCTGATCGTTTTCCCCGCGATATCCGCTCCGGTTCCCTTCCACCCCGCATGGACTGCGGCAATGATCTCTTTGTACGTATCCAGGATCAGTATCGGCACACAGTCAGCGGTAAGTACGGCAAGCGCCACTCCTTTTTGATCGGTGATGAGCGCATCGCAGTTTTCTATGGCATCTTCTGCACTGCTCCACCCCAGCGTCTCTTTCCGGGTGATGATCCTGATATTATCGCTATGTGTCTGATCCGCGACGATGAAGTGGTATCCCCTGCCCAGCCCGAGTCTGTTTGCCGCGTCAGACCTGTTCCGGAGCACCGCTTCTTTTCTCTCTCCTGTATGCAGCGCCAGTGAGCCGGAGAGGGGCCTTGAGATCGTTTTCGTCGTGACGGCATGGATACATTGTGCGTGTCTGCTGAGGAGTTTTGAGTGGTAAAAATCCGCCATTTGTACCCTTATTCGCTTTTGGATATAATACCACAAAAATGCAGGAAAAGCAGATGAAGTTCCGGTTTGCCTTTAACAAACGTGTCTTTAAAAACTTCAACTACTTTTTGATCATCCAGCTCATCCCGCTGCTTCTCATCTCCTCCCTTTTGGTAAAAGAGATCAACCCCTACCTTTTCAACAAACAGATGGTCTACTACGCGATCGCTGCGGTCGCTTTTCTGGTCTCCGCCCTGATACCGTGGAGGCAGATCATGTGGTGGTTTGTTCCTCTTTTCTATATAGCGAACCTTGGTTTGCTGATTGCTGTAGAGTTTGTGGGAAAAACCATCCTGGGTGCACAGAGATGGATAGAGATTCCGGGTATCGGGATCACGCTTCAACCGTCGGAATTCATCAAAGTTTCGGTGATGATGATACTTGCCTACATCGTGCACAAAAATCCTCCGCCTGAAAAAGGCTACGGCCTCTGGAAATTTATTTTTCTCTCCATTTTCATTATCATTCCTTTCGTGCTCATTGCAAAAGAACCGGATCTGGGTACTGCTTTGGTGCTTCTGATCGTGGGGTACGGTATTTTGTTTATCATCGGCATCAACTGGAAAATTTGGGTAAGCATCTTTCTCATCACTGCTTTCAGTGCGCCCCTGGCCTACCAGTACGGTTTGAAACCCTATCAGAAAAAGAGGATAGAGGATGTTCTCAGCAAGCCGAGCTATCAGGTTAGGCAGGCCCTGATCGCGATAGGTTCGGGCGGGATAGAGGGAAAACCCAAAGATGAAGCGACCCAGACCCAGCTCGATTTCCTCCCGGTTGCCTCGACTGACTTTATCTTCGCCTATCTGGGAGAGAGGTTCGGTTTCAAGGGGATGATGACAGTCATCGGACTCTATGTCCTGCTTATCTTCAACCTCCTCTATATCGCGACCAAATATGCCAAAGATTATCTCATCAAAGCCTTTGCCTCCGGACTGGCTTTTCTCTTCTTTGTCTATATGGGCGTAAACATCTACATGATCATCGGACTTGCCCCTGTAGTGGGACTTCCGCTGCCTATGTTCAGCCACGGGGGAACCTCTTTTATCATTTTTGCGGTTATTTTCGGAATTTTACAAAACTTAATTGCATTTAAAGACTACAATCGTTATAATTCTGACGCAAAAATCACTATGGTACAGCCTAAAAAAGAGTACTGATGATTTTTCAAAAACACTTCTAACCGGGTCTTTAGCTCAGCTGGTTAGAGCACTCGGCTCATAACCGAGTGGTCCGGGGTTCGAGCCCCCGAGGACCCACCACCTATATACTCATACAATCCCCTAAAAACCGTTGTATAGATTCAATGTATTTTACTTTGGCAACCTATTGGTAACCTATTATAGATATTTTGAGATTAGAATTATATTAAGAGGCAGAACTAAGTTTTTCGATATCACGGTCAATAACATCAATAACATTTTCAAGATTACGTTCCATTTCACTTAAACCATCTTCATTTATTTTATGTTTGAGTTCAAAAAGTGAGCTGGTCCCCAAAAATCAAACAACAATGCAGTGAAATTAAGGTGTAA
>JBEWPY010000067.1:0-10075 GCA_047689495.1 Candidatus Sulfurovum profundilacunae
CCTCAAAACTTCGAACCGGTTTTTCCCTGATAGAACTTCTCATCGTCATCGTCATTTTGGGAGGGCTTGTAGCAGTCGTTGCGCCAAATCTTATGGATTCGGCAGACAAGGCTAAAAGGGATACGGTCTGCATCAAAATGAGCGAACTTAAAAAGAGCCTGGATATGTTCAAACTTGACAACGGGGTTTACCCTGATACCGAGGAGGGGTTTGCGGCACTCATTGAAAATCCTGATGAGGACAAATATCCCAATTACCGCTCCACACCCTACCTGCCAAAAATACCTAAAGATTCGTGGAGAACACCTATTATCTATATCAAAAAAAGCCCTGGTTTCGAGCTTATCAGTCTGGGGGCAGACAGAAAAGAGGGCGGTGAAGGTATCGGTAAAGATATTTTTTTCAGCGAGTGTGACAAGTAGCACTTTCCATGGTTCATCTGCAGAGAGTTCATTCGCACAGGGGGTTTACGCTTCTGGAGCTGCTTATTGTCATACTGCTCGTCTCTTTGATCATCTACATGGGATTTTCTGCCGTAAAAATGGAGAAGCCCAAACCCAAAGCACTTACCCCCTTAAACCTCAAAGAGAGTATCATGCAAAGCAGAGAAGCTCAGGAAAAGGTGACCTTCTTATGTGTCGACAAATGCCGTACCTGTTTTATCAGAAAAGGGTATCTGTCAGAATTTGAGCCATACTCCCACCCCATTGATCTAACCGAGATCAAAGCCTATACCCTTGACCGATATGACAACCTTCATCAGATCGAATATGGACGCTTCGACGATCAGAGTATCTGCCTTTTGATGGAGTTCTTTCCCAACGGAAGTTCTACACAGATCATCCTCGAAGATGACAGTGCATCTTATCTTCTGCCCTCCTTCTTCGATAAAGCAAAAAAATTCGATACCATTGAAGATGCCAAAGCATATTGGCTCCGAAACAGCCAGGCAGTTTCAAATAGCGGAGATTACTATTGAAAATTCACAGCGATAAAAAATTCAAGCCCGCCTTTAGTATCATCGAAGTACTGGTCTCCGTGGTAATACTCTCAACCTCCATACTCTTTGTGCTCAGGCTTTATAGCAGCAACCACGAACAGATCGTCTATATTTCAGAACGAAACAACCATATGCTCAATGATTCTCTTTTTTTGCTGCCGGAAATAGAAAAACACCATACAAACCACAGAGATGCTTACACGCTTTTGGCAGAACATTTCAAGATCAAAACAGATAAGAGCAAAAAGGCCCTTAAAAAAATCGAAAGAAAGATTTTCATCCCCGAACCTGTTTCCACCATACCGGCAGCCACCGAAGAGGGGACAAAAAACAGCTTTTCCACCATACTCAACCAAGTTATGCTGAAAAAGGAACACTCCACTATCTACAGTCGGATTCAGGTCGCTTTCTAGATCCGCGTGAGGATTTGATAAAAGCGACAAAAAGCAAGAGCCCTGTACTCATCAAAATCACGTTTCCGACTATATCATGCGACCAGTAGAAATTTCCTCTCCCGCTCTCTCCTTCGACCGCATTTACCACCAGCAAAATGCGCAGGACATTGACTGCACCGAACACGACATACCCGACAACCGACCAAAACAGTTTTTGCATGATGGCGGAAGGGTAAGCCAACACTGCAGCAAAGAAAAAAAGAATGGGAATCATACCGTTACATGCCTGATTGATAACGATCTTATAGTGCGGGTTGATCACAATATCTATACCCTGAAGCTGTCCGGGTTCAAGAAACTGTTCCAAGCCCCAAAGTGTCAGCTCTGTCTGTATATGATTCAATATGCCTGAAACCGCTGAAGTATCCGCATAAAAGAGGGTAAACAAGAGTGCCAATGAAAAAAAATAGAGCGCTATAAACCGTTTCATGACTAAGTGTAACAAAAAAAGACTATGAAAAGAAAAGCTCATCAGGATATAATCGGCCAAAAATCGCTCTAAAAGATAAAAAAGCTATAATTGTAGTGCGATTAACTGATAAAAAATGAGGATAGATGCTTTTCAAATATAAAGGATTTGACAAATCCGGAAAAAGGGTCAAAGGTACTGTCACGGCAAGCAGTATAGAGGAAGCTTCCCAAAAACTTCGTTCTGAAAGCATTTACCATGAGGGACTTGCCCCGACAAAAGGGTTTTCATTTGAAGCCTTTTCGATACGTCATATGCCTACCGTGCTGCTTAGCAGCTTTTCCAAAGAACTTTCATCCTATCTCGGCTCCGGCATGACGATTCTCACGGCCATCAGACTGCTCGAAAAACAACATGAGGGAGAAAAACGCTATCTCTCTTTTCTCAATGCAGTCAGAACCATGATCGAAGAAGGAAAATCTCTTTACCATGCACTCAATACGCAAAAAGTCTATCTGCTGCCCGAATTCTATCTTCAAAGTCTCAATGTTGCCGGACAAAGCGGGAAGATGATAGAAGTGCTGACCAATATGGCCAACTTCTTCTCCGCACAGAACAGGATAAAAAAACAGGTAGGCAATGCAATGGTTTATCCGGCAGTCATTTTTGTAGTGGCCATCGGTATCATCAGTTTCCTGCTTGCCGTAGTGGTTCCCAAAATCACCCAAATCTTTGAAGACAGCGATAGAGAACTTCCGGATATCACCCAGTTCGTGCTCGCCATCAGTGACTTTCTTGTCGGCCACTACCTGATAATCTTTGTCTCTCTTGTGCTCTTTGTCATCTTGATAAAGCTATCTTATGCAAAAATTGATCTCTTCAGAAGTATCTCCGATGCAGTTTTTCTAAAAATTCCGTTGCTGGGCTCACTCATTCAAAATCATGAACTGGGACGTTTTTCCTATATCCTTTCCCTGATGCTTGATTCAGGGATCGCCTATGCACAGGCTGTACAATTTGCCAAAGCGACTTTCGGAAACCAAGCACTGAAGCTACTCTTTGACCAGGCCTCTGCAAAAGTGCTTGAGGGGAACAAACTCTCCAATGCATTGCTGCTCACCAAAGGAGTAGCGCTGAAACGAAACTTTATGCAATCTTTAGCGCTGGGTGAAGAGTCGAGCGAAGTGGGGAGTGTGCTCCGGAACCTCTCTAAACTCTATACCGAAGAGAATGAGGATAAACTCAAGATCCTTTTAAGCCTTATCAACCCCGTTATGATGCTTATCATTGGGGCTTTTGTCGGTATAATTATCGCGGCAATGATGCTTCCGATCTTCAATATGACCCAAGGACTGCAGTAGATGAAAGAAAAAAAGAGACGTTTCAGAGATATCAAACAGGAAAGGGAGACAAAAGCGCGACAAAGCGTACCTGAAAAAGAGCAGCCTGCTTTGAAATATCCGTATGCTTCGCTGGGAGACAAGGTCAAAGCCTTTATCACCGACAGCTTTATGCTGCTGATGCCGATTATGTATATCGTATTTTATCTGGTGATGGGAAGCAGGGAAGCCTTCGGCGAAGAGAGAGTTCTGGGATGGGCCTATATCCTTGTACCGCTGGTGATCGTCCAGACACTCTTTCTGGCAAAAAGCGCGCAGACACCGGGATATCGTGCCTATAACCTTATGCTGATTGATGAGAGTACCGGAGAGAAACCATCCTTTTTCATCATACTTTTCAGAAACCTCTGTGTGATACTCTCGCTTTTTTCGATCGTTGGATGGCTGATGATGTTTTTCAGGAAAGACCGCAAAACCCTGCATGACCTGCTCAGTAATACCGCCGTGATTACAAAAAAATGACAACCACCCATTACAGTCTCAAAAGCCCGCTTGCTTTTATCATGAGCACCTACTATTTTTTCTACTTTGCGGGAGTGGGGGTCTATATAATCTTTATGCCCAAAGTACTCACTGAACTCGGCTACTCTGCTTACGAAGTGGGTCTCATCTATATGGCGGCACCCTTCATGCGGTTTCTGCTGCCTTTTATCTTCCGCCACTTCCTGACACTCACCCCGAAGGTTTACGTACTGGCCCTTATCTTTACAGTCATGGCCACACTGCTCTTTATCGCAACCGCTCACTCTTTCTGGCTCTATTTTATGGCCAATCTTTTTTTTGGTGCAGCGATGGGGATCTCTTTGCCTTATGTAGAGACCATCGCCTTGTCTGCCCTCGTCAAGAGCAACTACGGCAAAGTCCGATTATGGGGGTCATTGGGCTTTACCGGGATCGCACTCTGGCTCGGACGCGTGCTTGAAACACCGGAACAGGCATTTTATTATCTGAGTTCTGTTGCCTTTATCACCCTGATCTTTGGCGCGATGCTGATCCGTTACGACCATGTACCCCACCCATCGAATGAATCTGACAAAAGTTTTTCTCTTACCAAATACTGGGCGTTCTGGCTCTCGGCCTTTTTAATGCAGGTAGGGTTTGGGGGGTTTTACAACTTTTTTACCATCTATGAGACGGCACACGGTGTTTCGCTTGAAGTGACAAGCTGGATGTGGAGCTTTGGGGTCCTTTGCGAGATTTTGATGCTCTATTTTCAGGGCCCCCTCCTGCAGCGTAACCTGCTGCGTATCCTTCAAACTGCAATACTCCTCACGGCTTTGAGGTGGATGCTCCTCTGGCTTTATGCCGATTCAGTGATGCTTACCTTTGCTTCACAGTCACTGCATGCGGTCAGTTTTGCCCTCTACCATACCGCCGCGATCACCTATGTCTATTCGCTTTATACCCAAAAGAAGCTTGCACAGCAGTTTTTCCTAGGGATCGCCTTCGGGCTCGGTGCTTCGGTGGGCGCATTCCTCTCGGGAAAACTGTACGGCGATCACCTCTTTTTGTATGAAGCACTCATCACCCTGCTCAGCGCAGGAGCGCTCTATCTCCACCAAAAACGTAAAGAGAGGATAACAGCAGATGTATAAGATTCCTCTCGTTATCTTTGCCGGCGGCAAAAGCTCACGTATGGGACGGGACAAATCACAACTTGCCTTTGGCGGCTACCCCTCGCTCAGCGAGTATCAGTACCGGCGTATGTGTGCTCTCTTTGAAACAGTCTATCTCTCAGCCAAATCCGACAAATTTGACTTTGAGTGCCATGTACTGAAAGACAACTATAAGGTACACTCGCCCCTGGCGGGACTGGTATCGGCCTTTGAAGCCATAGAGGCCCCGGAGGTCTTCATATTGAGTGTCGATGCTCCGTTCGTAGATAAATATGTCATCGAAAAACTGATCAAAGAGAATACAAATGAGGAAACTGTCGTCATCGCCGAAAGCCCCTACGGCCCGGAACCTCTCTGCGCAATCTACAAACGCTCGATACTCCCTGAAGCCAAGGCGATGCTTGCTAGGGATCAGCACCGCCTCACCGCACTGCTGGAGAAAGTAAAAACAAAAACAGTCAAATTCGAATCCAACGCACCGTTTTTGAACCTCAATCATCCCGAGGAGTATGAAGAAGCCTTAAAACGGCTCCTCCTCTAAATCTTTTACTACATCTATCGCACATTTCTGTTCTTCAATCATCTTTACCATCAGTTTGCGGGAGAAGAAGACAAATTTCTCAAAAAGCGAACTGTGATATTTGTCTTTATGATGAATCATCAAAAAATCTCTCTTGCAGTCAAAATGCTTCACAGGTACTTCAAAGAGTTTACCGCTCCGGAGTTCTTCCTCCACTGAGATCTTCGACAAACAGGTCAGGCAGGAACGGTTGTTCAGTATACTCTTGATCGATTCGGTATGCCCCAGCTCCAGAAAAATATTGAGACGTTCTACCTTCTCTTTGATATAGTTAAGAAAGACCTCCCTTGTTCCCGATCCCTCTTCTCTGAGCACCCATCTGTGATCTGCCAGCTGATCGATAAACACAGGTTTTTTTGTCAATGTTTCATCTGCCGTGACGATGATCAGCTCATCCACACCGATCTTCTCCTTAACGATTTCAGCCCCCGATACAAGCCCCTCTACAAACCCGATATCGATCTTTCCCTCTTCGATCATCTGTGCGATCTCTTTGGTATTTCCCTCTTTGAGCGTGATCTTCACTTCGGGATAGGCATTCATATAGCTGCAGATGATGGAAGGCATCAGATAGTCCACGATCGTAGTACTGGCACCCACACGGATCAGCCCTTTGTTTTCGGAATTTTTAAATTCAAACTCTATATCGGAGAGTTTACGGTAAATCGGTTCAATCTCTTTATAAAAAGCCCTTCCGACCTCGTTGAGAACGAGCTTCTTGTTGATACGGTCAAAGACCGGTCGTCCGAGGATATTTTCCAGCTCTTTGATCGACATCGAGATCGCCGACTGGCTCAGTTTCATCTCCTTGGCAACATTGGTCAGATGGCCTGATGCCACAACATTGATAAATATTTCCAGCTGGCGCAGTGTTGTTTTCATACGAATAATTTCCTTTTATGATATTTATGATTGATTACTTTTAATGTTTTATTCAATTTTATTGATTTGTAAAGTATATCCTAAATTGAGTATACTTCCAATTCATTATCTAATCTTATCGAATAAAATGATAAAAAAGTATGAAATTTACTCTCTTTATATCAATTATTATGAACGAATGAATAAAAAATTTTTAAGGAAATATCACATGCCATTTACCCCGGAGAAACGAAAAGACACTCTCAGCGGTATCATTTTTGTAGCGATCTTTGCCGCGGCGGCAACATTTATATCCACATTCCCTGCAGTACAGGCACTGGGTATCTCGCCGCTGGTGATCGGTATCGTCATCGGTATCTTCTATGCCAATACCCTGCACAACCAGACGCCCGAAGCTTGGCAGGGAGGGATCACCTTCTCAGCGAAAAAGATCCTCCGTTTTGCGATCGTCTTCTACGGTTTCAGACTTACTTTCCAGGAGATCATCGATGTAGGTGTGGCAGGATTCCTTGTCTCGCTCATCATGCTGGCTTCCACCTTTGTCCTCGGTACATGGCTGGGGCACAAGATTTTCGGGATGGAGAAAGACACCTCGATGCTTACCGCTTCAGGGGCATCAGTGTGCGGTGCCGCTGCCGTACTGGCGACAGAACCCGTACTAAAATCCGAAGAGTACAAAGCAGCGATCGCCGTATCCATGGTGGTACTCTTCGGTACGATCGCCATGTTCCTCTACCCGGTACTCTATACGGCGATCATCGAACCGGCAGCAGGATTTCTGCATATGACGGCCAAGGAATTCGGTATCTATGTGGGCGGTACGATCCATGAAGTCGCGCAGGTCGTCGCCGTACCTGCATCAGTTCCCGGTTCACCCAAAGAGATGGCGGATGCAGCTGTAATCGTCAAGATGACACGGGTCATCATGATCGCACCGATGCTGATCATCCTCGGCATCTACCTCAGCTACGCTGCGAAAAAAGAGGGTAGTGCCGGTGAAAAAGTCAAACTCGTGATCCCCTGGTTTGCCGTCTACTTCATCGGTGTGGCAGGGTTCAACTCACTTCACCTTGTTCCTGGAAATATGGTAGGAATTATCAACGAGATCGATACCTTCCTGCTTACGATGGCGATGACAGCGCTGGGTATGGGAACACGCTTTGCCAAATTCAAAGGCCTGGGGCTTGCACCGATCTATACCGCTTCAGCGATGTTCGCATGGCTGGTGATCGGCGGATTTGTGGTGACGAAGGTGGTTTGTTCGGTATTCTAAGCTCTACTGACGATCCATCTCCTCGGTATATATCGACATCACAGCCAAGATAAATGCCATAATGGCCTCTTTTACCATACTCTCCATATTTGCATTGATACGTTTAAACTTCTTTGCTCTCTTTTCCAGTTCACTCATTGTAAATATCACAGCACCGATATCCTCTATCGTCTCCTCCTCAAAATAATTGTTGCACTCCGCATAAAAATCTTTGGATGTGATATCTATCTTGTATACACTCTGAAGCATATCCAAAAAGAAAAGAGGAATCGCCTGCATGGCAACCACCATGTTGTGAGGCCTGTCGCTTGGCAGTATGGCGTAGAGCCCATCTACCAAAGAGAGAAAATCATCTTTCATACCGTCTCCTCTACTTCCACCGCCTTTCACCTCCAACTGCGTAAAGTACTTCAATGTCTGCTCAGTGGCTTTTGCAAGATCTGTATAGAACAGCCCTTGAGCTTTTGCCGCTGTACCTATGAGACGTTTGGCTTTCACAAGATCCTCTACGATGACCTGTACAGGCTTCAGCGGATACCTTGCGGCATGTGCATAGATAAAGCAAAAGTCATGAAAGAGATCTATATCAAGCTTCTCTTTTTTGATACGCTGCGCAAAGCTCCGTAACTCTTTTTTGTTGAGTAGCATACTTGTATCAACCTCATCCTGAGGTAACAAAAGCGCTTCAAGCAACCCTGTCTTGGCACACTTATAGTTCTCTTCCCAATAGAAACCTCTCTCTTTTGCAAGTCCAAAAGGGATAAAGAAGTTTTTAAAAAGACGCAACTCCATCATATCTTCAAATATCTCAAAAGGATCACGTCGAAAAAGGGAAACTTCCTCTATCTCCTTCTCTATCTCATCTCCCAACCCCGGAAAGCTATCAAGCAAAAATGCGCTGTAGACCTTCACTTCTCTGAACATTTTAGGCTTGTCACGCAGAACCTGCAACAAGAGAAATGAGATACCATTAACAAGTGCCGACTCTTGCATCCTGTCAAAGTAAGCCAAATTCACCCTGCCAAACTGCCACAGAAGGTAGATATACTTTTCTGCCTGTGCTGCATGGATGTATGCTTCTGCCTTACTTCCGTACTCTATTTTCCCTTTGGAGACTTTTAGCAGTTCTCCTACTTCAGCAACTACCCTCGCTCGCTGTGCAGACACCTGCTCATCCTCCAGGTAACGGTTGGTAAACTCCAGTATCGCTTCATCTGATTTCTCGGGACAACAGAGAGTTATCTCTTTGACTACCTTTGTTGGAAGGTTTCCCCTAGCCGTAAGCTTCAAGCCCTTCTCTCCCACCGCATCCAAAAGCAGACCGACCTGCTTCAGTATGGGTACTTCTATCTGCTCTTTGTTAAAAAAGTCCGGGTTGATGCCCATCCCAAGATCATCCAGTTCGTTTAGGATCTCTTCTATACCTAATTTTTTCATATTTCAAATCCTCTAAAATGTACCATTTTTTCTATACTCTTCTGCTTCTCTTCACCTATGGGTTTCAACTCCTCAAGGCTCAGGTAGCCACCACGCACCAACTGCGCAAAGACAAATATAAGCTGAGAGTACCTGTAGTCATATTTGCCATTGAGCTCTTTACGCTTTTTACCAAGCATATCATAAAGCTCCCAGACATCATCGGGAGTCTCTATCCTGGTATCGTTTATGCTCTTAATGAGTTCATCATACTCCCTCTCCAACGCCAGATCAAACAACTCTCTGGCGTGTCCTTTTTGTGCTTTTGTCCACTTCTCTTCCATACTACAACTCCCCTCTAAACGCCTGATCCAAGAGTGAAGCCTTCAACGCTTTCAAGCTCTCCATCTTCTCTTTTTGGACTGATTTTACTTTTTGGGTTTTTTCTGAAACTTCATCCAAATATTTAATAATTTTTTGCTGGATATTTAGTGGAGGGATTATAAATTTTAAATCTTTTATACCATTTTGATTGATAATTGGTAATGTTGCTGCTGAAGCTGTATTGATGGTAGTTTGTTTAATATAATAGAACCAATAGTATGAAAAATCAACATCTATATCATCTTTAAACTTCATAGCTGTAATTTGTTGGTTAGAAGATGATTCCTCTCTAACTACACCAATTTTTCCAACTGTTGCACCAATAGCAACCAATAACAATGTATTTTTTTCGTATATTTTAGCTTTTTTATCTGTTAAAGCAATTGGATTTATCATATTTTTTGATTCTGATAATACTTTTGATTTTCCAAAATCAGATGGTGAAAACCAATTTATCGATGGATTTTCATAATATTTTTCTTCTTTTTTTGGTGGAGTTGTACCAGTTAGTATCTTTTTTAGTCCATCTGAAACTTTTTGTATTGGATACCTCCCCTCCAACTCCCCAAAAACCTCATTCAAAACACTCCCCATAAAAGCATTCGCTTCATCCATATTTTTCTGATGCAGAGCGATGGCTTTGTCTATCTTTTCGAAGAG
>JBEWPY010000068.1:0-9733 GCA_047689495.1 Candidatus Sulfurovum profundilacunae
TTGTTTCTCCTGAGAGTATCTATTCATCTAATTGTGCCATACTATAATAAGAAATCCATACAATTATCTCATATTGTCATATCTGCTATACTAAACCAAAATAGCATATCCCATAAAGTCTTTCATTTGATCAATCCATACTCAACGTCCTATCTTCTCAAAACACCTATCCTGAACCAATATCTTCATCTGCCCAATAGCAACTTTATTGAGCTTTTGCGACAAGTCCAATGGCATTGGTTTTGGCAGCCCACTCCTTCACACTGATTTTATAACTATGAAGTCCGGCTTGTGATTTAATTGCGGCGAATTCGCCATAATTAAAATTTGAGTTATGAATCTTCTCCCATATTCCAAGATACTCTACAGTGTTTCTGTTCCGAAGCCAGTCCGATATAAAAAAGTCCCCATTTTTCGCCTTGAGCATATCAGTCAATGAGATAAAATCATCATTTTCGACTTTTATTACTCTGATATCCTGATCTTGTACAACCACTTTTTGCATACACTATCCCCTTCTTCATATATGAATATGATCAATTTTCTCACAAAATAAATAGTTATATGCAATAATCTGTCAAATTGTCATATCTGCTATAATAAACCAAAAAAGAAAACAATGAGACTCTTTATCGCATCCCCCGTTATTCTCGATGACTATGCCGCCATCAAAGAAGAATTCAAAGATATCATCGAAGGAACATGGGTAGAAGAAGAGAACTTGCATATGACCTGGGTCTTTCTGGGAGAGAAGCCAGCTGCCAACACCACGATAGAGAAGATGGAACCACTTACAAATTTAGAAAGCGAAGCGGAGGCCTCGGAGCTCGGGTACTTCGGGAGGCCGCCCCGTGTCTTTTTCGCCAAAGCGGAACAGAAAGCACTTTATGAAAAAGCCCGTCATCTTAAAGAGGCAGGGTTCGACCTCTACCGTTTCAAGCCCCATATCACCCTCTGCCGTATCAAAGCGATCCATGACTACAGGGCCTATAAAGAGAAGATAAAAACGTATAGGGAAAAGAAACTTGGGATCATCCTGCCCCAGATTACACTCTATGAGAGTAAACGGACTTCTAAGGGATTGGAGTACCGGAATATTTATGAGATCAGTAATCCGCCATTCCCGACCTGATCGGGAATCCAAATGTTGACAGACTGTAACGTGTAGATCCCCGGGTCGGAGCCCAAAAATGAAGGTTACTTTACCGATGTAATAATCTGTAGGTCGGGATACCCTTATCCCGACATCTATATAGATATCATTTCAAACGTCGGGGTGAGGGCACCCCGACCTACGCCAGAATTTATAAAAAAATCAAAAGAGTACCTTACGTATCGCTTCTTCCAGTGCTCTCTTTTCGATAGCACGCACCTCAGCATAATACTTCTCAAAACATAGTCCCGCTTTCTCCACTTCCTTCTGAAGAATGATCTCCCCGCCATCCAGTTCCGAAGTGACCCAGTGTACCGAGACACCGCCGGCGGGATATGCATCCTCGTAGCTTCGCTCTATCGCTTTCAACCCTTTGTGGCGCGGCAGCAGCGAAGGGTGCAGGTTGATACTTTTGACCTGATCGGTAAAAACAGGAGTCAGGATACGCATAAATCCTGCCAATACCGTAAGATCAGGACTGTATCGCCGCAGTCTCTCTACCACGGCTTCATCAAATGCCTCCCTGCACCCAAAAGCCTTGGGATCGACGATTTCGAGTGGGATATGATGCTCTTTGGCGATCCGGATCCCTCCGGCTTCAGGGTTGTTGGTCAGGGCAACGGCCACTTCAAGTTCCTGTTTGTGCATGGTGTTGGCAATACGGGCAAAGTTGCTCCCCTGCCCGCTAAAAAGTACAGCGATTTTTTTCATAGGTAGAATATTACCGAAACTCTCCGCGATTCACTATTAATTCTTCCCTTCGAGTAAAGCAATTTGCTCGATAAGGTCGGTTGCCAGCATGGCATAGCTTGAACCCTCATAATTCTGTGCCGCGAGTGACAAAGCCAGTGAACCCTGGACCGCTGCATCGATCGCAGGGTACCCCTGGGCAAGGAGCGAAACGATCAGGCCGCTGAGCACATCACCGCTGCCCCCTTTACTGAGTTTGCTGCATCCCAACGGGTTGATATAGAGCTTCTCTTCCTGCATGATCAGGGTATTGGCTCCTTTGAGCAGGAGTGTGACATGCGGATATTTTTCATTGAATATCCGTACCGCCTCAAAACGTTTTGCCTGCACTTCAGACACTTTCAGAATTTCACCGGTAAGTATCTTCCATAATGCGGTAAACTCTTTGGGATGGGGTGCCAATACGACTTCCCTGTCCTTTTGTTCTATGATGGAAAGCAGCTGGACAGAGGAAAGAGCATCCGCATCAAGCACGATCGGTAGGTGTGAATGGACCACATTTTTTTCCAAAAGCTCTGCCTCGAAATATCCGCCAAGCCCCATTCCGATCGCCAGGGCTGTAGCATTCCCGGGTACGGTAGTAGCGTGCATCAGGTAAGGAGGCAGTATGCTCTTCTCATGGACCACCAAGGTGGTAAGCCCGGCACCAAACCGTGTCGCGGCCGTCCCAGCAATGATCCCTGCCCCCTCCTTTTCTCCGGTAAAGATCGCTGCATGGCCGAACGTACCTTTATGCGTCACCTCTTTCTGCCTGTGCGGCAATTTTAGATCCGCTGCTTCAAGCACGAATGTCCGGCTCTCACTCTCATAAAGCCCGCTGCTTACACCGAGATCGATACGTTCTACCCTGCCGATGATATCCTTGCTCTCATCCAAGTATAGCGCTTCTTTGTACGCCCCCATCGTTAGCGTGATATCGGCTTTAAAGGCCAGTGGAATCAAGGTACCGTCTTCCCCTACACCCGTAGGGATATCACAGGCGATCTTGAAACCGTGAAAACTGTTAAGCTTATACAGCAACTGTATCGTTTTGTCATCGAGTATACGGTTCAGCCCGGCACCAAAAAGTGCATCTACGACTACATCGGCATCCAGGAGTTCGTCCGATACTGTGACACCGACCTGAACAGCTCTCTCCAGCTGCAGTTTCGCCATCACAGACTTCACACAGAACGGCAGATAAAGCCTCACATCATAATCACGGTACAGAAGCCTTGCGAGTACGATACCATCCGCTCCGTTGTTTCCCTTCCCTGCTGCGATCAGTACAGAACTGCCCCGCTCAAAGTTCTCACGGATATAACGCTCCATCCCCATCCCGGCATGCTCCATCAGGATATCTTCGGTCAGTCCGTACGACTCATAACATTTCCGGTCCATCTCACCGCATGATCGAAATACTTTTTGCATCTTCAGCTCCTCATCTTCTCCCCATTTTATCATAAATGAAAAGCTATAGGTATACCTGATTGTTTTTCTCGGGTTTCTCAGTATGGACCACACTTTATCATAACTTAAAATTAATTCGATATAATCCGCTTTACTTTTATCCCTCCTGTCTATAGCTGCAGGATAAATTTGATAAGGAAGGGGGTGCTTGAAATGCCAGGAATTAAATTAACTTCACGTGATTCATTTGATGATGCGTACAGAAAGTTCAAAAGACAGTGTGATAGAAACCTTATCGTAACTGAAGCAAGAGCTCGTAAACACTACGAAACTGCTACCGAGAAGAAAAAGAAAGAGAAGATCGCAACTAGAAAAAAGATCCTCAAGAAGCTTTTCATGCTCAGAAGATACGAGTCAAGACTGTAAGTTTCGACGCTATGGAGCCTTGTGCTCCATGTGATACATTTCCCCCGTTTAACCTCAACAAAACACCTTATATTTCATTACATCTTATTTAACTTTCTGATAAAATAAATACAATATTTTTTCAAAGGTTTTCCTATGACATATACAGCCCCATTGCAACAAAATTCCATTAAGATCATGCTGCTAGGTTCCGGCGAACTCGGTAAAGAAGTGGCGATCGAAGCACAAAGACTCGGTGTAGAGGTCATCGCCGTAGACAAGTATGAAAATGCACCTGCCCACCTGGCTGCCAACCGCGCTCACGCGATCGATATGCAGGATAAAGAAGCGGTCCTTGCACTCATCGAGAAAGAACAGCCGACATTTATCCTCCCGGAGGTGGAAGCGATCAGCATCGATGCACTCTTTGAAGCAGAGGCAAAAGGATTTCGCGTCATCCCCAATGCCGAAGCGGTCAACAAAACCATGAACCGCAAAAATATCCGTGTCTTTGCCGCTGAAACACTGGGGCTAAAAACAAGCAACTATGCGTTTGTTGCAACACTTGGGGAACTCAGGGAAGCCGGAGAGCATATCGACTTCCCGTGTGTGATCAAACCGGTCATGAGCTCTTCCGGGCATGGACAGAGTATCGCAAAAAGTGCGGATGATATCGAAAAATCCTGGGAAATTGCCAAAGAAGCACGCGGTGACGCAAGCGAGCTGATCGTAGAGGAGTTTATTCCGTTTGACTACGAGATCACCCTGCTGACGGTGCGCAACGAAACAGGCACCAGTTTCTGTGAACCGATAGGGCACGAACAGCAGGACGGTGACTTCATCCTCTCGTGGCAGCCGATGCCGATGAGCGACGTGGCACTGCAAAAAGCCAAAGAGATCGCCAAAGCAGTGACAGACGGTCTGGGCGGACGCGGGATCTTCGGCGTGGAGTTCTTTGTGAAAGATGACGAAGTCTACTTCTCAGAACTCTCTCCGCGCCCGCACGATACGGGAATGGTGACACTGATCACGCAAAGCCAGAGCGAATTCGCCCTGCATGTAAGAGCCGTACTTGGCCTGCCGCTTGACTTCACCACGCACGGAAGCGGTGCCTGCGGTGCCTACAAAGCCAAAAACGAAAGCCATGCACCGACACTGGAAATCCCGAACAGTGCCTTCACCAAAGGGAGTTTCGTAAGGGTATTCGGCAAACCGGAATCCCATGTCGGACGCCGTATGGCTGTCAGCCTCGTACTCGATGAAGTCGAAGAGGCAAAAAGACGTGCGACTGCGATCGTAGATCAGATCACGGATGCGTGATGAATATCGTTATACTGGATGCCAAAACACTCGGAAACGATATTGACCTCAGTGCCCTGGACCGATTTGGGAAGGTGGTCAGGTATGAAACCACCGATCCGTCCGAAACCTATGAGCGTATCCGTAACGCTACTGTCGTCATCACCAACAAAGTCGTCATCAACAGACTGCATATGCAGCGCTGCCCGCTGCTCAAACTGATCTGTGTTGCGGCCACGGGGATGAACAATGTCGACCTGGATGCAGCAGCACAGATAGGCATAGAGGTCAAAAATGTCGCAGGCTACTCCACACAGTCGGTTGTGCAGCACACCTTTGCGATGGCGCTCTACCTGCTTGAAAAGATGGCATACTATGACAAGACGGTCAAAAGTGGCGACTGGAGCCGATCGGGGCTCTTTACCGACGTGAGCGGGCCGTTCTTTGAGATCTCAGGCAAAAAATGGGGGATCATCGGCCTGGGTGAGATCGGGAAAGGGGTTGCCAAAGTGGCTGCTGCATTCGGTGCAGAGGTGAACTACTACTCGACATCGGGAGCAAACAGAAATGCAGATTATCCGCAGCAGAGCCTCGAAGCACTGCTTGGAAGCTGTGACATCATCTCCATCCATGCACCGCTCAATGATGCCACGCACAATCTGCTCAATGCTTCCAATCTCTCCCTGCTCAAAGAGGAAAGTATCCTTCTCAACCTCGGACGGGGAGGGATCATCAACGAAACAGACCTTGCCCAGGAGCTGGAATCCAGAAATATCTATGCGGGACTGGATGTCGTAGAAAAAGAACCTATCCCGACAGATAATCCTCTGCTACAGATCGAAGCACAGGAGAGACTGCTCATCACACCGCATATCGCCTGGACAGGCAGAGAAGCCAGGGTTAAGCTTTTGGAAGGCATAGTAGAGAACATAAAGACGTTCTTCAGATAGGGAACGAATCTTTCTCCTCTTCCCAACGTCCTCGTCGGGAAGGGATATAGAGTTGGAAAATTGTTATAAAACTTGTTTACTTTCTGCCTTTTTATAGAGGTAGAGCCAAAAGCGTCACTTCGCAGGTGAGCAGACGTTACTCCGGCGTGTTTGCTTCGCAAAATATGCACGTTTCCGTCACTGCTCACCCAATGCTCCGTGACAACAGATATTTTAAGCCAATGGAGATTTTATGAAAAACTCTTATTTTAAAATAAGAGCATTGCAAAGCAATGCATACCAAACCTACTACCTGCTACTTACTACTTACTACCTTACATCTATCGGAGCAAAGCGATGATAGATGTACTCGTTATCGGCAGCGGCGGTGCAGGATTGAGTGCCGCACTCACTGCCAAAAAAGAGGGGGCATCCGTACTTGTGGCAGGCAAGAGCTATCCGACCACATCACAGACCTGCATGGCACAGGGCGGGATGAATGCCGCACTGGGAAATACGGAAGAGGACCATATCGCCTTACATATCGAAGATACCGTCAAGTCGGCACACGGTATCTGCAATGAGCATATGGTACGTAAAATGTGCTCGGATGCCCCCGGAGCGATCGCATGGCTGGAAGAACTCGGTGTGCCTTTCTCCCGTCTTGACAACGGAAAGGGCGGTACGGCAAGTGTCGCACAACGCCAGATGGGAGGAGCCAGCGCCAAGCGGGCCTGCTATGCACAGGATTATACAGGCCTCAAGATACTCCATACCCTCTATGACAACTGCCTCAAAGAGGAGATAGACTTTCTAAATGAATACTTCCTGCTCAACCTTGTCACCGAAGAGAATACGGTCAAGGGTGCGACTTTTCTGGATATCCGCTGCGGCGAGGTGGTGCAGGTCGATGCAAAATCGGTGATCATCGCCACAGGCGGTTTCGGAGCACTCTACCACGGCCATACGACCAATGCCTTCGGCTCGACAGGTGATGGGGTCGCCGCTGCCCTTCGTGCGGGCGGTGCGGTAAGCGATATGGAGTTCGTACAGTTCCACCCTACCGCACTCAAAAGTTCAGCTATCCTGATCTCCGAAGCGGCCAGGGGCGAAGGGGGCTACCTGCTCAACAGTGAGAATAAGCGTTTTGTCGATGAGCTTAAACCTCGTGATGAAGTAGCCCGTGCGATCTTCACAGAGTTCGAACAGGGAAGGGAAGTCTTTCTCGATGTACGCCATCTGGGCGAAGAGAAACTGATGGAACTGCTTCCCCAGGAAGTGGAACTCTGCAGGCTGCACGAACATGTAGACCCGGTCACCGAGCTGATCCCTATCAAACCCGTGGCACACTACACCATGGGAGGGATCGACGCGGATGATGCCCTGGAAGTCAACGGTATCAAAGGGTTTTTTGCCGTGGGAGAATGCTCTTCGGCGAAGATACACGGTGCCAACAGGCTGGGAGGAAACTCACTGCTGGAGATCATCACCTTCGGAAAGTTTGCCGGAGAGAATGCCTGTAAACATGCAATGTTTGCCAAAAGCACCCCGGCAGATGATACACAACTGCAGAAAGACAAAGCACACATCGCACATATTTATGCCCAGGAACACAGTATCAGTTTCTATGAAGCCAGAGAGCGGCTGGGCGGACTCTTTTACGACAAAGTCGGCATCGTAAGAGACAATGATCTATTGAACGAAGCACTTGAAGAGGTGATCAATATGCAGATCAGTCTGCCGAAAATGGGTATCGAAGATCAGGCAAAAGAACACAACCAGAACCTTGTAGAGTTTTTGGAATTCAGCAATGCCCTTCTTTTGGCCCCTACCGTGATCTCCTCGGCGATCGCAAGAGATGAGAGCCGCGGAGCGCATTTCAAAAAAGGGTTCGAGTTTGAAGAGGATGAGAGGTTCAAGAAGCATATTGTGCTTCAGTGGAACAGGGAGAAGGCGCAACGATGATAAAAATATCCGTAGGCCGGGATGCACTCATCCCGACACAACCTCATCCAGCATCACCATATCATGTCGGGGCAAGGGTACCCCGACCTACGCGAAGGAGTGGTAAATGAAAATAAAAATTTTACGAAGCAAAACCAACACCCATCAAGAATACACCCTTCCGGAAGGAGAGACCACCCTGCTCAAAGCGCTTACCCATATCAAAGCCGCACAGGATGCAACATTGACATTCTCCGCAGGATGCCGTGCCTCGGTATGCGGTACCTGTGCCGTACGCGTAAATGGAAGGGAGCAGCTCTCCTGTGCCTACAAGGTTCAGGACGGCGACCTCATCGAACCGCTTCAGTACCATCCTGTACTGCGTGACCTCAAGGTAGACAAACAGCCTGCCCAAAAGACACTCTCCGACTCCACGGCATGGCTGCACAGTTACCAGGAGGCAACCCTCACCCACAAAGACGAGATGCTCACTGAAAAACAGACCGACTGTATCTTGTGTGACAGCTGCTACTCGGCCTGTCCGGTACTGGCTGTCAACCCCGACTTCCTGGGACCGTTTGCCCTCACCCGTGCCTACCGCTACAGTGTAGACAAACAGGAAGGAGATACCAAAGGGGTCATCGATCATATCCAAAAGAACGGTGTTTGGGACTGTACGCTCTGCGGCGAGTGTACGGCAGTCTGCCCCAAAGGAATCGACCCGAAGATGGATATCACAATGCTGCGCTCTGCTTCCGTACAGCACGGTTACGAAGACCCGACCTTTGCACAACAGAGTTTCGGGACGCCGGACTTTGGCGGAGGAGGATTCGGGTTTGATCCGAATGCGGGGTTTGATAAAGAGTAGATTTATATTTTTTATGCTACCATTATTCAATATACGCATAAGGAGTACGCATGGTAACTACATATGATACAGATGCACCCAAAAAAGCAACGAATCTATCGATCAACTCTGATCTTCTCAAAAAGGCAAAAGCATACAAAATAAACCTCTCCCGACACTTTGAAGCCTACCTTGATCAACTGCTAAAAGAAAAAGAGAAACAAAAATGGCTTGAAGAAAATCGTGAAGCCATCGAAAAACAGAATAAACGTATGGAAAAACACGGAGCCTTCTCTGACGGCTTGCGGAGATTCTAATGGCACAATTTGATGTATATGTCAACGATAATGAGAGTGCTCCACTCTTTCCCTACCTGCTTGATATCACTAATAAGATCAATTCTGTTTCAAAAATGAGGGTTGTCGTACCTCTTTGCAATGATCAAGCCGCTATCAAGCATCTCAATCCCATTTTCCAAATCAATGGAGAGGCACTTTATATGTCCACTATGGATATAGCCGGTATCCCCCTGACTTTATGCGGAAAGAGAGTTGCCAACCTGTCTGATAAACGTACCGAAATCATCGATGCTCTGGATTTTTTAATCAATGGGTTTTAGAATGAAACAGATTAAAGTGATACATTAAATGCTATCCAGCATAGTTAATGTACTTACTGAGTTTCTCTAAATGCCTCAAAAAACATCACGACCACAGAGCCTATCATCAAAAGATAGGCAATCGCTTTCGTCACTCCCGAGATCAATGACTCATATGCCAGTACACCCAGAGAGTTGAAGATATAGTGAAAATCATGCAGCGCATCCACACCCAAAAAAGATTTGTGCGCAGGCAGGATCGGCCCTTCATGTGCCGTGGACATATAAAAAGCCGTATGGTCCATCGAAATTCCCAGGATAAACAGTCCTATGAGAAAGGCTGCCATATTCCCTTTTCGTTTATAATAGTCACCCCTGAAAAACCAAACAATCCCCCTAAAATAGGCACTTTGGAAGCG